>JBDUCB010000128.1:0-7151 GCA_040003695.1 bacterium | reverse complement strand
TGGAATGCCGCGATTCATCGTCGCGGCATTTTTGTTTGGCAGCTCCGAGTTCCGATAAGTTGTCACTTTCAATCCCCCGCAAACATAAACGGTTTTAAAGAGACTTCAAGAATTCCACCAGGTCTTTCTTTTCTTGTTCGCTCAGATTCGACTGCTTGAAGTTGTTGTAGTGGTTGACTACGTCAAGCAAAGTTGCAAAGCGACCGTCATGGTAAAAACCGCCGGTCTGATGCGTCCATAGTCCCCTGAGTGGCGCTGTGCGGTAGCGCTCGTCAGGCGACCGCTTCGCTTGAAAATCATCGATGCCTATCTCGGCGGCCGTATGCATGTTCCAGCCCGGCTCAGTAAACGTTGGCGGCACGTGACACTGCGAGCAGTCAGCCTTCCCACTAAACAAGGTTTTGCCACGTTCCGCACCCGCTCCGTCAAAGCTGCCGGCTGGCGGCTTCGGCGCCGCGATGGCAAGCTGATAAAACTGAAGCGCGGGAAGTTTTTCCGATACGAGATCGGGATTGTTCCTGACGTTACCAAATCCAGCCCTGGCTGCGACTGGAAACTTGTTTGCGTCATTCAGTCGCGGATCGTAAAACGTTCCTTTCCCATGCATTTCCAGATTAGCGACGAAGGCGTTCCAGTGACTGACGCCGCCCCAACCGGTCCACGTGTGCAGGTTTACACCGGCGAGACCGAATGCCGGCGGAATCAACGTTGCGCCTGTTTTTCCATCAGGACGAAAACCTTTGCCGTCGAGGAAAAGCTCAGCATCGAACCTTCCTGGCCCCCAACCCGCCAGCACTGTTTTGACCGCCGCCTCATCGACTCCCAGCAGATTCGTCACCGCGCTTAAGTCAGGGGCGAGTGAAATAATCGCTCCCACATTCAGATCGCGATTGGCCCAGCCATCAAGCCGATGGCCGATGCCCGGTGCAAATGCGTTGTCGACCGTGGAATGGCAAAGAGCGCAGTTGATCCCCACCGACTTCAGACTGCCATCCTGATTGAATTGTCCCTGCACACCGATGACTGCATTAAGTTTGAGGAGGGCAAGCGTGATTGCCGGGTCGTCTAAATTGACCTTCCGCAGTTTGACTTGCTGCACGAGGGCGGCGGGGAGTGAATCCATATCAACTTTCAAGCCGACAGTAAGTGCCGTCTTTGGACTTAGGCCTGCGCCAACGCCACCAAATTTCGTGCCCTCTATCGCACGATGAAGCTTGAGCGTGTCACCCCAGAAGGCCTCATCGCCAAACGTGTCGTACCGGAAGATCTGTCGACCCTGCTCGACCATACTCTGGGCATTACTGCTGATCTGTGCGTCAGATCGAGTTTCTGTTTGTGCAACGCTGCGCTCTAAAAAATAAACTAGCCCGGTGGCCGTGAAGGCGAGGAGGACTATTATCTTGAGTAATATTCTTGTCAATGTGAGCCTGCCGCTTAAAGAGGATCCGCTGTTAGGATGTTTGTCGATACGCATTTTTGCGTCCTCCTACTTTCAATATTTCCTTAGGGTTTGCCCGCCACAACTGGGCATAGTTTTCTCGTGAAACTGTTTGATGATTCCCATGCTCGGACCCGCCACCTTTGCTAATCCGCGCGTCGGGAATCTATATTTAGGAGCGTAACTAAAGCAGTTTTAGGATACGCCCTAAAATTAAACCTGTAAAGAGGGAAAATGTCGAATCCTGATAATTTCAAACGCCTCCGTTTTCCTTGTGAATGTGTATCTGGTGCCGCCGGCGGTTACAGTGATCCCTGGGCAGATGTGACGAAAAAAAAGCTGCTACCAAACGGTACAAAAGAGGACATACTGAATCTCGTTGCCCGCCAGCCTAAGACAATCTCGCAATTGGCCGAAGCACTTGATCTCTCACCACCGAGCGTTCACACGCACATTAACGACATGATGAAGAGTGAGCTGCTTCGCGAGTCGGAAGAGTGGGAGAAAAAATACCCAACGGAACGTTACTACGAACCGAACTTCCCTGTGTTTAGGGCCAAGGAATGTGAGGAGTTTAGGTCGCTGTGCGAAGAGTTGGCCCAACAGGTCGTCGCGCTTTTTGAAAGAAAGCGCGCAAAGCTGGAACGCGCCTTCGGTAGGACCGACCTCAAGGCTCAGGGTTGGGAATTTTCCGACATCACGCAGTGTTTGTACGCAAACATGCAACGCGGGGCACGCACTCTGCTTGAGCAACGCGGAGTCGTCTTAGCGCGCGAGAAACATGCAAACGGTGCGGAGTGGATCTTTTGGGCCGAGGAGCCTGGGGAAGAACAAAACGAATAGCGAGATGATTAGGCGGCCGAACTGGAACTGACTTGTCCCGCAATCACGTTATGAGATCCGGCGATACTCTGCCGACTAAGACGCGGCAGCGTATTGAGCGAGTTGTTGCGTGGTTTCGTAACCGTCGCTTGCGTCGCTTGCGTGGTTCGGTTGGCCCGCGATTGAGAGATTAAACGAAACACCTCGGCAACTAACTCCTCGTTATCTACTGGCTTTACCAGGTAACCCTGTGCCCCGCTGGCATAGGCGTGTGCCTTGTCTTTCTCGTAACCAGCGCCGGAGTAGAAGAGAACAGGCGTCTCAGAATCGAAGCGCCGCAACTCAGTGCAAAGGTCTATTCCTGACATGGCGGGTACCCAATTGTCTAATAGATAGAGATCGAAAGAGGATGTTTTCGCTATCTCGAGCGCCATGGCGGGAGTTTCTGTGGTAATGACTTCACAGTTACTGCTGCGAAGAAGGAAGGTAATAAGATCGCGGGTATCGGCATCATCCTCTGTGCAGAGAATGCGAACTGGGAGTGACTGCATGGTTGTTTCCTTGGAGTTCTACTGAAAGACTCGTTGCGGACGTCGACCGCTTGAAAGCTGTTTAGGCCCCCACACTACACCGTGCGGCTGACAGCGTATGTGCGCTAACACACAAACGAGAGATTTCCGCGCAAATTCTATTAGCTTCACGGAATGGATGAAAAGGGCTTTCACTTAGGTCTCCCTAAGGAATTCCCTAACTAGTTTTGCGCTCCAGTTCTATATAGACTCCGCTCAGCAAGGATGATATGCGAGAAGATCCCCTCACTAAGAAATCAGAAGCTCAGCAGCTGATTGACGAAGTGTGGCGCGAAGAGCTAATTCCGGTCCAAATTGCCCTTAATAAAATTTCTTTCCATCTTATTTAAGCTAACCCACACACCTACGTGTTATGTACGTTGCCGTGCATAGCGTAAGACGCTATACTTCGTCTATTAAGAGTATTCGCGTAGTGATTCGCGCAAGACTCAATTACCCGATGAAATGCAGACATATCTCTTCTCCTTAAGGTGTCTCTGCTAGCTACTCATAGAAAAAAGGAGAATCCATGGTCCAAACGACTAAGGGAAATGAGACGGCTAATGGCGACGGAGCGCTTAGCAATCGTCTGCTTGCGGCTCTTCCATCTGAAGCGTTTGAAAGACTGCGGCCTGAGCTGGAACCGATTAACTTTTCTCTCGGCGAAGTAGTTTATGAATCCGGCGCCCACATGCAATATGTTTATTTCCCCACGACATCACATATCTCTTTGCTTTACACAATGCTTGACGGCTCAACTGCCGAAATGGGTTTAGTGGGCCAGGAAGGAGTCGTCGGCATAGCGCTTTTTATGGGCGGCGAAACCACACCCAACCGCGCGATGGTGCAAGGCCGCGGCATAGCTTTTCGCATGAAAGCGAAAGCAATGCTGGATGAGTTCAAACGAGGCGGCGAATTCCAGCATCTGTTGTTGCGATACACGCAAGCGCTGATCACCCAAATCTCGCAAACCGCAGTTTGCAATCGGCTGCACTCGGTGGAGCAGCGCCTGTGCCGCTGGTTACTGATGACTCACGATCTTACGCAATCAGATGAGCTGCAAATGACCCACGAATTTATTTCACACATGCTGGGAGTGCGCCGCGAAGGCGTCACGATGGCTGCGCAACGATTGCAGGAGATGGGAATGATCAGCTATATGCGTGGTCACATCCGGATTCTGGATCGGAAACAACTGTTGGCCCACGTCTGCGAGTGTTACCGGGTAGTCAAAGACGAACACAGCCGCTTGTTGGATTGAGACCTTCCCTTAGTTTCTCACCTCAATCACATCCAGTAAGTCTTTTTTCAGGGCCGTCCGGGAAGGGTCGACTGACTGCGGGTGCGTTCCTATTTCGGCCAGCGTTCCATCGTGTAAACGCGTTGGCGGAGTGGTTTGATGTCGGTCGCCGGCCAAGTGAGAATTGCTTTCCAGAGATTAGTTGACTCGCGCTGCCAGCGAAATGAGTTCTTAGCTTTCACCACAGGCTCGAATGTAATTCCCTGATCATCGATTACAACTGCTGCCCAAGCGAGATCAGGAACTGAAAACTTCTTCACCGCTGCCGATTGTTAAGTTTTATCCGCTTTCGACTTTTGCCGTCGCTGATGTGCAGCGCGCGCATCTTTTCGTTTATTGCTGCGCAACCATTTCAACATCGACAACACGCTTCCAATGACCGCGATTACAATAAGTGCATAAACAACATAGTCCAGTATCGGCGAATCAAGGGAAGCCAGAACGTGCTTGCCAAAATAGAGCGCCAGCAGAGCCTCGATAGTAAATCTCACCAGCCGTCCGGCAAATACGCTGACGTAGATCTTAATTCGTGAAGATTGCAGCGCGCTGGCGCTCATTATCACGGGTGTGAACGGGAACGGCGGCGGCAGCAACGTTGATGTAAAGATTACCCAGCCGACACCTTTGTCCATCTTCTTTTTCAGTTGTGCGACGCGCTTGGGTTTAACGAATCTCGCCAAACCTTTCTCGCCCGCCTTACGCATGATTGAATCGACGATGAACACGCCCAGCAGCGATCCCAGTGCGGAAACCAGCACATAAACAATCCAAGTAGATCCGTGACTCGAACTCACCAGCGCGATCAGCAGGAAATCATTTCCGAAGGGCAACACCAAAAACGACGAGTCCAACACGCCCAAAATGAACAGGCCGAACGGGCCAAGATGGCGAAAGAAACTCACAACTGAGTAAGCCCAGGAAGAACCGAGGATGAATAGTCCAAACGTCCGCACGTAAACTCCCGCGGTCAAACTCAGAATCAAAGAGCGCATTCCAACACAATGGGGTGACTTCGGGAAGAGAGCCTGCCGAGTCGTGACGAAGCGTTACAAATTCGAGTCAGCCGTCAGCGACTATTGGGAGAGCAATCTAAACGCCGCTACGCGAAGCGCTACTCGCGTCAGGCCGCCGCGACCGGTGTTGAAAAATAGGCGGGCAACACCCGCCTCTAAACACATCGTCCGGAAGCGCGTACAATTCGCACATGACAAAGTATCTTGACGTAACAACCTGGTCGCGTCGCGAACTATTTGAGTTCTTCCTCAGTTACGACAATCCATACTTCAATGTTTGCCTGCGCCTCGATGTTACGAGTCTGCTGGCATTCCTGCGCAGCCGGCCCGAGCTTAGCGTCTCGCTGGCCTATCATTATTTTGCACTGCGAGTGGCGAACGAAATCGAACCCTTTCGTTACCGCTTAAGAGATGGCAAGGTGATCATTCATGAGGTGAATAACGGCGGCACGACTGTGTTGTTACCGAGTGAGAATTTTACCTTCGCATATTTTGACTACGACGAAGATTTTGATCGGTTCATGCTTGGGGCGCAGCGCTCTGTAAGCGAAACGCTCGCCGGCACCAGCTTCAAACCCACTCCGCGCGACGACTTAATTTATTTCACCACGTTGCCCTGGCTGTCTTTTACTAGTTTTGCGCACGCCCGTAAGTTCGGACGTGGAGATTCTGTGCCAAGAATTGCCTTCGGAAAATTCGTCCAGGAGAACGAGAGCACATTGTTGCCGTTCTCAGTAGAAGTTCACCACGCGTTGATGGATGGCCTGCACGTCGGGCGATACGTGAACCGCTTGCAAGAAGCGCTCGCCAACCCTGGGGAGTATTTGTCAGCACAGAAAACTTAGATCCTGATTGCAATTTCTCGGACTTACGCGTTGCGCTACTAGAAAAGGCGGAAACTAACTGTTTGCGCTACCACGAAGACCTATTAAACAAATCATTGACACCGCTCGGTCACGTTAATAAGATTAGCCCGCCTCGTATCGAAATACCGCTGAAATTTCTGAACACGATCTGAATTGTGATCCAGATCCTTTTCCTACAACAGAAGCCGCAAACGTACACTTTGCGCTACAACAGGAGAAAATCATGCGTAACCCCCTGCTTCGTTCCTTGGTCGGCCAGGTCAAAGGATTGAGTCTTTGTCTTTTCGCGCTCGTCGTGCTGGTTATTTCAGCGCCAGCGCAAACGCAAATCACCAGTGGAACTATTCAAGGCACGGTGCTCGATGCGAACGGCGCGGCGGTGCCCGGCGCCTCCGTCGAACTGAAGAATGCCGAAACAAATTTTTCCCGAAGTTTAACTACGGACGAGGACGGTCGTTTCGTTGCCTTGCAAATACCGCCTGGTAAATACACCGTCACAGTTTCAAAGCAGGGTTTCGCAACGGTCGTTGTCGAGAAAGCCGATCTCACGGTGGGACAGGCGATGAATCTCCCGATCTCGATGAAGGTTTCTTCTGTTCAGGAAACGGTAACAATTACGGCAACCCCAACCGTGGATACTATAAAAACCGAATCGAGCACGACCCTAAATGAAACCGCGGTCTCGAACACTCCTATTCTCGGGCGCAAGTTTGAAGATCTGCTTACCTTAACTCCGGGCGTGAGCATCACGCAGGGCCCCGACGGCGACGAGATAAACTTTGCGGGACAGCGCGGAGTCTTCAACAACGTGAGCCTCGATGGCGGCGACTACAACAATGGCTTCTTCGGGGAGCAGGCTGGTGGGCAACGCGCCGCAATCGACATAACGCTCGAAGCCGTAAAGGAATTCCAAGTAGTAGCCACGGGAGCTAGTGCCGAGTTTGGGCGTACTGCAGGAGGCGTTATCAATGTAATTACCAAGTCAGGAACAAACGAGGTCCATGGCAGTTTGTTCTACTTCCAGCGGCATGAAAAGCTGTCCGCACACACGTCAGATGGCAGGCCGCTAAAGGATTTTCGTCGTGAGTAGGTTGGCGGGACAATTGGTGGTCCAATAAAGAAAGACAAAGTTTTCTTCTTCAT
>JBDUCB010000203.1:0-7157 GCA_040003695.1 bacterium | reverse complement strand
GAATCGCAATCGATCCAAGCCTTTCCGAAAGTCCATTATTGTCGGTTATTACGAGACCGCCGTTGCCAAAGCTGTTGTCTAGACTTCCATCCGTGCTATATCGCACAAGCAAGAAATCGAGGAGTCCGTTTGAGCTCTGTACGATTCCTGCGACGACCATTTTGCCGTCTGACTGAAGGGCTGCCGACCCCGCTTCATTGCGTTTGCCGTTTACGTCCGTTATTACTTTACCCCCATTTCCGAATGAAGGGTCAAGAGCACCGGCCGCCGTAGGCGTATAGGCGTATGGTATTTCTTCAATGGACCGTTTCGCCGAGCCGACTCGCAGGATAGGGTTGGCTAGGCAAAGACCGAAGAAAATCAAGAGCGATGCAAAAGCCAGGAACTGAGGAAAACCGATGAATCCCGGTCGTTCCTGAGAATGGCGGAAATTTCTCCTCATCGTCAAACTCCTTCCAGTGGCCACACCCGAAACGTCAGCACTTCAGAAAGGGGATAAACAACTCTGCCAACCGGAGCAAGTAGGCTGCATTCGAACCCGGATCGTCAGCCCAATTCGATTCGATGTACCTAAGAATACTATTCATTGCGTCATGTATCGCGCGAAGCTCGGATCTGTGTGTGAAATTCCTGCCAGAATTATCTTCTCGCATGCGCATGAGGAGTCAAGCCAAAGACGTGAAGAGTTTGAGTAGTCCTCGCGATCAATGTTTGTGGTCACGCGCCCGTTCATCCCGAATGTAGTATCGACGGTACCATCGAAATTCAAACGCAGTAGGGCGAAATCAGCAGTGTCGGCAGTAGAGAGTTGTGCCGCTCCGGTTAGGATCAGCTTTCCATCCAGCTGCGCGACGATGCTGCGACCGTTGTCATTCAGGCCGGCAAAATCGTAGGTGACCATCCCAGTACCGTTAAATGAAGTGTCGAGCTGACCGGTAGAAGTAAAGCGAGCCGCGGCAAAGTTGTTTTCATTAATGGCTGCATTCTTTGGCCGCGCGATTCCGCCTGCGATTACATTGCCGAAAGGATCGACGTCTACGCGGAATGCACGTCCGAATGATCCGCGGCCATAAAAGTTGGCGATTGCTCTGCCGTTGGCGCCGAAGCTTGTGAAGACCGATCCGTTCGCGTTCAGTTTGGTGACGCACATCACCGCACTGCCGTTTTGCGAGTAGCTGCCGCCGATAATTATCGACCCATCTGAAAGGCCCTTGATGGACCATCCAGCTTGTCCAGCGCCCGTCGTGCCATCGCCGTTCGGTCCAAAGGCGGTGTCGATAGTGCCATTTTCATTCAATCGCACAACCGCCTGGCCATCACCGACGGTGATGATCTTGTTGTCGGTAGGCTGGATGGCGACCGCCAAAGCGTACGGTTTATTTATCAGGACGGTTCCAGTTCCGCCGGAGCCAAAGCTCGTGTCAATCGCGCCATTGGATAAATAACGATCTACTCGGAGCATGGTGACGGCCGAGTTTTTGCCTTGCGGAACGGTCCAGGAGCCCGCAACAACGAGCCGTTCTTCTCCGTTGATATTTTGGACCGCCAACCCGTAGGGATAACCACGTGGCAGCACGCTTGAATAGTGCCAATTGGTCTCGACTATGCCGTCACCCGCGAATGTGCCGTCGAGTGTCCCGTCGGTATTAAGCCTAATCAAAGTCGCGCCTGTGTTCGAGTTGTCCACAAGCGATACGATCCTCCCATCGGACTGAACGATGACATCGTGCTGATATCCGCCGTCCTGGATAATGAGCTGCGTTCCGACTGTACCGAATGTGGGATCAAGGCAACCCGCCGTCAAAGGCGAACAGGTTTGCCCATTTCCGCTAACTGTTCCAGCGGTAAATACAAGCGCGAAAACGAGAATTGCAAATTGATACGTTTTCATATGATACTCCTTTCGGCAACTCGCTTATTGCCGCCTTCGATTCGGAATTGCTGGGCTTAAGGCAAACCAGGCTAACGACCCGGCTATTTCTCCGCCGATGAGAGTTCGCGTTCCCTTTCTATTTCGTAATGCGAAAACAAGAAGAAACATTACATCCGAAGTTCAAGACGAGTGGGCGAACTGTGGCTGATAGCGATTACGGGCCTAGAGAAAGGTAGCGCGATGTGGAACACTGCGGTGAGCGAGTATTGAGCTTCTCAATTTCTTACGATCTGAAATGAATAGAATCCGGCATCCTCTGGCAGCCTGTTGGCGGCAATACCGCTCACTTTTAAAACATAGTTCCTGCCCTTCAAAAGCTTTGCAGGAATTCTTAATAGCAGCGTGCTTCCCCTAGCGGTTTTGCGCGCCCTTAGGTTAGTCAATTTGTACACCGAGACCCCATCTGCGCTCTGTAACTCTGCTTCGTAAGAGTTGTACTCGTCATTCGCGAGCGGCGTCTGCAAGTGAACCATATCAACACTGCCCTTTAGCGTGAACGAAGCGCCTTCATCTCCGCGAGTTGAAATCAATGGCAGGACGAGTGTGGCAATAGTCGGCGTGGTCGTCGATTCTTTTAAAGGCTCTGTGGGAGGGATGTTGTGTAACTGTTGCAGCTCGGATTTCTCTTTCTGCTGATCCTGAAGCCTTGATTGCAAGTCTCGCTGATTCTGCTGCATCTGCGCGCGCTCAACTTGCATTCTTTGCAGTTCCGCGTCCAGTCGCCGTTCACGTATGAACAGCGAAGCGGTGCTCACGAACAACAATAGAAAGGCAAATACGGCCGCCAGCCCCGGAGTTCTTTTGATTCCAAAAACGCTGACCCAGAAACTGGTCCTGGGGGCGGTTCGTTTTTGCGAACGCGTTGCGGCCAATTTTTGTCTGCGCATGGATTCATTTAGATATAGGGTCTCTCGCAGTTTCTCGCGTTGTCTGGGCGTGGCGAGCAGCGCCACTTCAAATTGGTTGCGCTCGCCAACGCTTAGCTGCCCGCGCGCGTATTCGTCCATGAGGTCATCTTCAACGGCGAGCAATTGATCGAAAAGATCCTTGTTGGCCAGGTATTCTCGCTCGATCTGTTCCCTCTCTTCGTGCGATATCTGACCTAGAAGATACCGCTTCAGGGTTTCATCGCTTTGTATGTCTTTATCCATCGTTCCCACAGATGACTGATAGAATCACGCGTTCGATTACACTATTAACTAGCGTCGTCCTCCCCGCTTGAGGCGAGACATCGCTTCATGCAGTTGTCAAGTCTTTCCCTGATGCGGTGTGCTTGAATCCGCAAGCGACCTATTGGCATCCCGGCCTCGTCTGCCAACTTTTGCCGATTAGCAATTTTTGTTCGCTTGTCTCCTTCATAGTAGGCGAGGATCAGGTCTCGCTGGGCGGGTTGTAGTTGTGCGAGGCAGTTTTCGAAGCAGCCGAACCGGCGATCCTGGTCTTCATCTTCTCTTGGATCGCTGATGAGCGACGGCGAGAACCCGAGTGATACCTGCTCCTTTTGTTGGAGTCTGAGTGATTCGAGGGCGACATTGCGGGCCACACCCAGGGCATAGGTATGTAGTTCGTCTACAACGCCTCCGTCGCTGAGCTTACGGGCCACGCGGTCAATCGTTTCGTCCGCATTTCTTTCAGATTGGATCAGCCCCCGCCAGTCGAAGTAACGTGTGAGGCTCCGGCGTAGGTGCTCATACTGTTCAGCGGCGCGTTGACGATCCGGATCGAGGGCATCAAGTAGTTTGTTGAAGCTGTCCTCCGTCAAGACCCAATCGCGCTTTAGAGAACGGTTCCTCATCCGGCATGTTCAGTTCGGTTCGCCCTGAAGGACGAAGCCAGCCCAGTAATATGGTGAACTCCAAAGCCTGTGCTTCGACATTTGAAGTTGAGCTGCCTGTAACGCTGCCGCCGGCGGCAGCTTCTCTACCAGCAGAGCGCGGTAGAAGCGCTTCACCATCTCCGCCGTGGCAGCATCATCAACCTTCCAAAGAGTGGCCATCACGCGCGGTGCGCCCGCGTACATAAACCCCCGTGTTAGACCTATGATGCCTTCGCCTTTCACCTCTTTCCCTATCGCTGTTTGGCAAGCACTGAGCACAATGAGGTCCGCAGGCAGATGCAGATTATAGATGTCGCTGAGCGAGAGGAATCCATTCTGTGGTCTGCCCTGTTCATCGACCAGCGACAGCAGCAGGCCCGAAAGATAAGGGCGTTCCGGATTGACTAACGCATGCGTGGCAAAATGCACAATGCGATAACGCGAGACTTCTGGGCTTAAGGCTGTCGCCAGGTTAGCTTTGAAACCAAGAGCCTTCAATGTCGAGTCGGATGGCGTCAACGCGGCGATTCCCTCAGCTTCCTGTCGACTAAAGGGCAGGCGAGCAAGTGGCACTCCTTCTTCCAGCAAACCTGCATCGCGCAGCGCCTGTTCTGCCATGCCTGCGTGGCTGGCTTGCTGGTTCTCACTGGCCGGAATAGTAAATTGCTTGCTGACCCGGTCGTCACGTTTATCGAATACTGGATCAGCGAATACTGCCACGGCTCTTGGCGCACTTGAGCGACCCGCAATCTCCTGGCGCAGGACGGCGAGCGTTGATGCGGATGGCAGATAGACAATCTCATGATCGGCGACCAGAGGGCTCGCCGACTCGCTTGACATCGGACTCGGTAACGCGGCGAAGGGAACGTAGGCTAACGAGTCATCAGCAACAATCAAGAGTCGTTTCGTCTCGAGAAGTCGCGCCACTGGATCGAGCACTACCCTACTCAGAGCGGCGGCCTGACGATGATACTGTGCATCCGCTTCTTTCACGCGCGCGAGATACTGCTGCTCAGTTTCGCCGCGCTTCGGCTGGCGTGCGGTCAAGAGGCCATAAAGATTTTTAGTCGCTTTGTCGATCTCCTGACGCGGTGGCAGTTCATAAGCACTGACCGAATCATTCGTCACGGCCCAAACGTAGCTGCGTTCTTCGCCCAGCGAGTACTCCAACAATAAGGTGTTCGGCGCGAGTAGTTGCTGGATCTCATTGCTTGCACGGTTTTGCGGCTGGGTCAGCGCGGCATAGCGGGGGCTAGCCTTCCTAATGCGGTCCTGCGTTGCCTGGTACTCCGCCACCAAAGCAGCAACCTCTTTGTCAACAGAGGCGACTTGCTCATCCGTGTGAGACCCGCTAAGCAACCGCAATCTAAATTGTTGTTTCGCATTAATTCTCTGCCCAAGTGTCAATTCCTGCTCGATGAGTTTTGGATCAACTCCTTGCCGGATGTTGGTACGGGCTTCGATGAGAGATTCGAGGAAACTCCGCGCCCGACGAGCCTCGCTGGCTTCCAGCGCGAGACGATCAAAACCCGCTGTCGGTTGTTGCTTGTGCAGTGTCATTAGGAGATCAACGTAAAAGTAGTATGCCTCCTGTTGTGTAGAGAAATAGGACGCACGAAGTTCCGGATTGATTAGCCTCGATCTGTAAGATTCAATTTTTGCAAGCGCGACTTCGGTCTTCTTCTGGGCGTCAACCAAATTTCCAGCGACCTTTTGCGCATGAGCTATATCCAAAAGCAGAGCTATATCATCAATTACATCTACGCACTTGGTCGAAGCCTCGTTAAAAGTTGACATGGCGTTTCCTGGCTCATTCAAACTCAGATAGGTTCGGCCGAGAATTTCGTAGGTGACGCATTTTTCTCGCTTTTCATTGTCAGCAAACAGCGGCAGAGCTTGTTGGACTAGTTCGAGCGCCTTCTCTGCCTTACCGGATTTGAGATAGGTGTCCGCTAGTTGCACTGTGACCCACGGGTCCATAGGTCGCGCGTCCATTTTGATGAGCGATGCCTGCTGGAACGCATCGATAGCTTTCTGATAATCGCCCGCTCGACTATACGTATCGCCCATGTTCAGGAGTATGACTCGTTCGCCAAATTTGATGCCCAACTGCCGAACAAGCGCTAAGCCTTGTTGATAAGATGCTATGGCGCGCTCGTACTCTCCCAAACTCCCAAAAATCTGTCCCCGAAGGTTCAGAGTTTGGACCTCAACTAATACCAGTTTGTTGGCCGGGACGATCGCAATCGCCTGGTCGAGTGTATCCAATGCCTTCTGAACATCGCCAACGCTGTACAGATCCATCGCCAGGTTATGAAGATACCCAGCTTCGGATTCTCGGTCATCGACTGTTTTAATAATGGCCAGTGCGCGGCCGAAAAGGTCTAACGCTGGATAGGGCTCCCCACTGTCAAAATAGGCCATTCCTAGGTTGTTGAGCGTATACGCGGTGAACTTGGAATCACCAGCAGCGATTCGAGGCGCCAGCGAAAGCTGGTAGAGTTCGATCGCCTTCCGCCAATCACGCTTACCTTGATACAGCCGGGCCATGTTATAAAGAACCCGCGCTTCGACTTCCTTATCTTCGGCAGCTCGGGCAATAGGTAATGCGCGATTATATTGTTCCAAAGCCTTCTCAGTGTCCGTGTACAACTTACCTTTTACGGCTAAGGCGCTAGCCTCACCCTGTTGATCTGCGGCAGCTTGGTACAGCGTGATCGCCCGGTCGATATGCTCAAGTGCCTTTTGCGCCTGATCTTTAGGATAAAGCACTGCGATACGGTGCAGTGCGGCAGCTTCGCCTTGTGCATCATTAGCCTCCCGAAACAGTTTCGCAGCGTTCTCGTATTTCTCGATTGCTTTTTGTGTTGATTCTTCTGCGCCCTGATGTTCTGCGTCTAATGCATCCCAGAACGCCTGTAACGCCTGGATCTGGAATTTGTCTTGTTGCGTTGCCTCGCGGACCGCTTCGAGCCGGATCTCGTACTTACCCGTTACGAACTTCTCTAATGATCGCACTTCAAGTTTGTAGTTGCCCGGCGCGCCCGCGATCCAATAAAGCCGTTCGATGCCCTGACGAAACTTTTGAACATTTACATCGGCGAGTTTGCTGCCGTCGGGACCCAAGAGAGTCAAAGCAACGTTCGCGCTACGTTGCTCCACCAACAGCCTGAAGTAATTTCGAGCAGCAAGTGGCAGCGTATAACTTTCTATTTCACTTGGTTTAATCTCGCGTTCAAGGTGGGTAGTCGCTTCAACCAAACGCTCTTGCGCCGCTGTCCCAATAACCATTGCGAGCACAGCAACGATTGAAGAAATGCTCTTAAGCTGCATTCCTGAGTTCATATATATTGAGTAAGAACGGGTGTAGCTAAGGCCAAACGCAAAGAGGTCAGCCGAATAGCCCAA
>JBDUCB010000113.1:0-7171 GCA_040003695.1 bacterium | reverse complement strand
GCGCGTTTTATCATAAATGGAATTTCTACGAGGCCGGCAACCATATTTTTCAATTGGGTAATGATCCGCAGACCGACATCCTGATGCAACGAACCTTGTAGGACAGACATTCTTGTCTGTCCATTCTTCGAAATTCTAACCTGGACAGGTAGGGATGCCTGTCCTACCCAACGTTCCAGACCGAGAATGAATAATGTGGCGGCGATGAAAGTTTTTCTCACTCTCGTTAGTGGGATTTGCTGGACCATTGTTTACCTCGATGGCACTCGCCTGGGTTTCAAAGACCGCTCGTATGCCATTCCCTTTTACGCGCTTGCTTTGAACTTCACCTGGGAATTGCTCTACACCTATTATGGATTTCAAACGACGATCACAGTGCAGGCGGTTGTTAATGCCATCTGGCTTGTCTTTGATGTCGGCATCCTCATTACCTATTTCAAGTTTGGACGAAAATATTTCAGGGCGGGCGTGCCGGGGTACTCGTCGGCCAATAGTGCTGGGACCTCCAGAGTTTTTATCGGCCGGAGCGTCCTTGCCCTGATCGCAGCCTTGTTTGTCCAGTACGCTTTTCGCAAAGAGTTTGGCGTGCGTGTGGGCGCCGGTTATTCCGCGTTCTTACAGAACCTTCTGATGTCAGCTTTATTCATTGACATGCTGGTCAGGCGCGGCAGCAGAGAAGGACAAAGCCTCACCATCGCCGTTAGCAAGTGGCTCGGCACGCTCGCGCCAACAATATTGTTTGGAATTATCGGCGACGGTGGCTTTCCACGTGGAAGCTCCTTGATCGTCGTCGTTGGAATACTTTGCTCGGTTTTTGATCTGATCTACATACGGCTGCTGTTGAAGACAAAGCCTGTAACGTTATCTTCGCAACCCGCCAGTACTTGAGATCTATTTGATGAGGGTCTGCTGCTTTTTATGCGCGACGCGTGGGCAAGTCAATCTGATCTCGCGACTCGCTAATCAACTTCGATCGAACAAGTCATTGAGTTCGTTGAAAGGCGCGGCCTCGGCAAAAGTTTTAAATGAACCCGCCTCTTTAATGTTTCGCGCAGACTGAATGAAAGCGCCCCAGGCGACGCGCGCGAGCGCCGCTCCGACTGAAATACGACGCACGCCCAGATCGGCGAGTTGAGAAACTGAAGAGTTGCAATTATTAGTGGAAACCAAAACGTTAACTGGTTTTGGCGCTACCTCCTTTGCAATGGTCGCTATTTCATCCGGCTTGCTGACACCCGGAGCGTAGAGACAATCAGCACCGGCGTCAGCAAAGGCAACCAGGCGCTCAAGAGACGTGCGCAACGGATCAGGATCGCCAACCAGCCAAGCCTCGCACCGCGCAGTCAGTACTACCGGAATCCCGGCAGCATCGATTGTGGCCCGCGCGGCCTTTACTCGATCAACAGCTAGAGCGAATTCGTAAAGCGGCGCAGCGTTGTCACCAGTTGCGTCCTCAATCGATAATCCAGCGACGCCGGTCGCAATGCAGCGCGCGACGTTCGTGGATACGCGCTCAGGATCATGCGCGTAGCCATTTTGAAAATCTGCGTTTACCGGCAGCGTCGTGGCCTCGACAATTTCCCGCACGTGCGCAAGGACGAGATCGACAGGAACTGCCGAAACGGAATCGGGCAGCGCGCGTGAGAATGCAAAGCCGGCGGAAGTGGTGGCGACCGCCTCAAAGCCAAGATGTTGAAGATAGACCGCTGTCCCCGCGTCCCAGGGGTTCGGCAAAACAAAGCACCCCGACTCGTGCAAGGCGCGAAACTTTTCGATGGCGACTGATTGAGTTGTCATGTCGCGATCTTAGCGCGGCTGGGCAGTTCTCGAAAACAATTTAGTGTTGCTAGTGTGATTTAGTGGATCGTTTTCCTATTCTTTTAAATTAAGACACTATCGGTTCTATTTGATCGCTTACCATCTCCGAGGTGCTGAGCTAATATCATTCTCCGCTTGGCAAACTTTTTGCATATTTCTACCGAAATGAAATTACCAAAGGCATTTTCCCTGATGGTCCTGGTGCTGCTTTTTCCATGTGCAACTGTCGCGGCTCAGCGCGAAGACCTTCTTCAGCCCCGGAGCTACCATAATCGCATAAGTGAAACCCTTCTCTATCGTCTGTTCGTACCAAAAAATTATGATCGCCATAAGAAATATCCGCTGGTCCTTTACCTGCACGGAGGCGGTGGAAGTGGTACTGACAATCTTAAGCAAATAGAAGGCGGCAACGGCTACCTGATAGATCTGTTTACCGGGCCTGAAACTCAGAAAGAGCACGCTTGCTTTGTGGTTGCACCGCAATCTCCGCGGCAAGAAGGCTGGATCGAGTACGACTCGATTACTCCCACCCGGCAGCTACGTTTAGTATTTGAGTTGATTGTTGAATTGCAAAAGACTTACCCAATCGACGGACGTAGCTTATATGTTGCCGGCCAATCAATGGGCGGCTTTGGGACGTTTGCAATGGTCGCCGAACATCCGCATCTGTTTGCCGCGGCAGTTTCGGTTTGCGGTGGCGGTGATGAGACCAAAGCCAATCGCTTTACGCACACGCTGGTCTGGGCGTTTCACGGTGAAAGGGATGCGGCGGTTAATGTCGAACGTTCGCGAAAGATGACGGCTGCGATAAACAATGCCGGCGGGCGTGCGCGCTACACAGAGTACGCCGGAGAAGGACATCTCATTTGGAGCAAAGTTGTGAAGGAGCCAGAACTTCTGCGCTGGTTATTCAGCCAGCGTCAACCACATTCTTACTGACCTCAAAAAATTTCCTGCCAACGCGATGCCCAAATATATCGCCTTTTTGCGAGCGATAAATGTCGGCGGCCACGTCGTAAAGATGGAGCAACTGCGCCAGCTTTTCGAGGCCATGGGTTTCGCTAAGGTCGAAACCTTTATTGCCAGCGGCAACGTAATATTTGAATCAAAATCCAAAGAAGCGAAAACTTTGCCGCGCCAGATTGAAAGCTACTTACACAAGGCGCTCGGCTACGAAGTTGCGGCTCTTGTTAGAACGTTGGACGAACTCGCCCACGTTGCCGCATACCGGCCGTTTCCTGAAAGTGACTTGAATGCTAAAGGCAACACTCTTTGGGTGGGCTTCATCGCAGACAAGCCCGGCAAATCGGTAGCCCAAAAAGTGGAAGCTCTCGCAACCGATGTTGACGATCTAAAGGTACAGGGCCGAGAAGTTTATTGGTTATTCCATACAGCATTTAGCGATTCCAAAATTTCGGGTTCTCTTTTGGAAAGAACTCTGGGAATGAAGATTACGTTTAGAAACATGAATACAGTGCAGCGGCTTTTGAAGAAGTATTCATGACCTTCTCTTAACCGGTTTAGAGTACAACCTTCAGGTTGCTGGTTGGGATAAGCGTCAAGCTAAAGCTTGTACTCTGAACTTCAAGGGAGGCTCTAAAAATCATGTTACTGCGTCTTCTTATTACATCCATCATTCTCTGCGCCGCTGTCGGCGCAGTGTTTGCGCAGCCAAAATCTCAGGGTGCGGCGCGCAAATTACCCGTCGAGCAGCGTGTTAAGAAATTGCACGACCTCTTGGCTGAACAGTGGGAATACACGTTGCGCACCAGTCCTGAGTTTGCTTCAATCCTTGGTGACAAACGCTACAACGATAAGCTGAGCGACTTTTCCCAGGCTGCTATCGATGCCGACATACGCGCGAGCGGCGTATTCCTGCAGAAATTCCAGGCGATCGAAACTTCCGGCTTTCCCGAGCAGGAACAACTCAACCGCGATCTGATGGTGCGCAACCTGCGCCAGCAACTCGAAGGCGCAAAATTTAAAGAGTGGGAGATGCCGGTCACTCAATTCGGCGGCATACACATCGACGCGCCCCAATTGGTTTCGTCGTTGTCGTTTGCGACGGTGAAAGACTATGAAGATTACATCACCCGTCTGAAACAAGTTCCGCGCGCTTTCAACGAGACGATGATTCAAATGCGCAATGGTATGCGCGACGGCTTAATGCCGCCGCGAATTCTGCTCGTGCAGGTGGCCGAACAAACTGAAGGCATCGCTAATCAAAAGGCCGAGGACACACCATTTGCGCAGCCAACGGCGAATTTCCCGAAAGACTTTTCTGAGGCCGATCGCGATCGTTTGCGCGCGGGTGTCGTCAACGCAATTCGCGACAGCGTGTTGCCGACGTACAAGACTTTTCTGAGCTTCGTGCGCGACCAGTACGCGCCAAAAGGTCGCACGACAATCGGGCTTTCAGCGTTGCCACAGGGAAACGCGCGTTACGCCCTTGCTGTTCGACGGCAGACCACGACCAACATGCTGCCGGAGGAAATCCATCAGCTCGGCTTGCGTGAAGTGGCACGTATTGAAGCGGACGAAACGGCCATCGCCAGCAAACTCGGTTTCAACGATCTGAAAAAGTTTCGCGATTCGTTAAAGAACAATGCCGAGCTTCATCCCAAATCACGGCAACAAATTCTTGACGAGTATCAAACCTACACCGATCAAATGTGGAAACGACTGCCGGAGTATTTCGGGCGGTTGCCTAAGGCGAAGCTCGAGATATTGCCGGTCGAAGCTTTCCGCGAAAAGCAGGCCTCGACCTCATACAATCAGGGCACGCCGGATGGCTCTCGACCTGGGCACGTCTTCGTCAATACCTACGACTATGCAAACCAATTGACGATCAATAACGAAGATACGGCGTACCACGAAGGTGTTCCCGGTCACCACATGCAGATCTCAATTGCGCAGGAATTGGCGGAGTTACCGCCGTTCCGCCAGCAGGCTGGTTACACCGCGTACGTCGAAGGCTGGGCGCTTTATTCCGAGCGTCTCGGCAAAGAGATGGGGTTCTATCAGAAACCTTACAGCGACTATGGAAGATTGGATGACGAGATGTTGCGCGCGATCAGGCTGGTCGTTGACACCGGCATTCATTACAAAGGCTGGACCCGCGATCAGGTGGTCCAATATTTTCGCGACCACTCTAGTCTCAATGAAGCGGGCATACAGTCGGAAACCGATCGTTATATTGCGTGGCCGGGTCAGGCGTTGGCCTACAAGATTGGGCAGTTAACTATTCTGCAACTGCGCGAGAAGGCGCGTAACGAGTTGGGATCGAAATTCGATATTCGCGCCTTTCACGATGAAGTGCTTGGTGCGGGTGCGTTGCCTTTGGACGTGCTGGAACAACGTATCGACAGCTGGGTCGCTCACATGAAAGCCGGTGGAAGTATTGTGTCGGCCAATGAATCGGATCCAATTTCGGGCCAGTGGGACGTATCGTTTTACGTGCAGGGCTCCATCTATCCCGCAACATTCACGCTGAAGCTCACGGGCGACAAAGTGACTGGAACCGCCTACTCGGATCACACCGGCGCCGGTACGTTGCGTGAGGGTTCATGGATAGAAAACAGGCTGCGCTTCACGATCGATTTTGCGAAGCACGAATCAATTGCGATCACCGGGCGACTGGATAACGACAAGCTGGTCGGCGAATTTACTACCGAAGGCTTTACCGCAAAATGGGAAGCGAAGAAGAAGGCAGTCACCAATCCAGCAACGCAACTACATCACTAAGCGTACTCGTTTCTTGATTGGCGCCGGAGTAAGTTCGTTGCAATCAGACGTTGATGACGGTGAATGATTTCAAGCGTGGTTCAATAACGTAAGCGTCTTCTTTTCCGTCCGTTAGCTCACTTCCCTATGGATACGTTACATTGTTTGCGATAGCACTATGGAAATTTTTCTGTTTCGATAGGAGCGCAAATGCAACGTAAAGCATCGGCCGTCTGGCAAGGCGGCCTTAAGGATGGCAAGGGAACAATTTCGACTGACAGCGGCGTGCTCGCAAACACGCAATATTCTTTCAGCACCCGTTTTGAAGACGGCGCCGGCACAAATCCGGAAGAGTTGATTGCGGCCGCGCACGCGGGCTGCTTTTCAATGGCTCTTTCGGGTCAATTGGGTCAAGCCGGACTGACTGCGGACAGCATCAACACGACGGCGAGTGTGAATCTGGAAAAGACTGACGCGGGATTTGCAATTACTAAGGTACATCTTAACGTCACTGCAAAAGTACCGGGTGCGGATCAAGCGGCGTTTGAGAAGGCTGCAAACAACGCCAAGGCCGGATGTCCCGTCTCGAAAGTATTGAATGCAGAAATAACTATGAACGCCACGCTCGAGCAGTAGTCGAACATAGCGGGAACTATTTATTGCGCTCGCGGTCTAACTGAAAAAAGGAACTAAGGAATGGCTCTCATGCTTCAACGGAAAACTTCACTCCCGGGCTTTATCATCCTCTTGCTTTCCGCGTCTTTTTTCTGCGTTAGCGTCTGCGCGCAAACAGACACTAACCTTGAAGAACTAAAGCAAAAGGTTGCGGAGCTGGAAAAGCAAACGAGATACACAGAAGCTCTGCCATTGCTGGAAAAGATTGTGGCGGCCGAGCCAAAAAATGCCCAAATGCATTTCTATCTTGGTTTCGCACTGTTGGCCCAGGCCAATACCACAATTGAAAACGCGGACAAGCAGGCGCTGCGGGTGAGGTCACGCAATGCCTTCATCAGAGCCAAAGAGCTCGGAGTTAAGGAGCCCCTGGTTGATGGGTTGATTGGGAGCCTGCCGCCTGACGGTTCAGATTCAGGTTCGTTCTCGCAAAACCTGGCAGCCAATGCGGTGATGATCGAGGCCGAAAGTTTTTTCGGCCAGGGAAAGCTTGACGAGGCACTTAAGGATTATCAGAAGGCGCTGAGCCTGGATCCAAAGCTTTACCACGCCGCTTTGTTTTCGGGCGACGTTTACATGCAACGGAACGATTTTGAGCAGGCCTCGGCCTGGTATGAAAAAGCCATCGCTATCGATCCAACTCGAGAAACTGCCTACCGCTATTCTGCAACGCCATTGATGAAGCAGGGTAAAACGGAAGCAGCTCGGGAGCGTTACATCGAGGCCTTTATCAGCGAACCATACAATCGCTTTGCACGCGCCGGACTAATTCAATGGGGCCAACTTACTAAAACAGCGCTCGGGCACCCGCAGATCGATGTCCAAACGAACGTAACTTTTGATGAGAAGGGCAATGCGAAAATTAATCTTGACGCGAATGCACTGTTGAGCGGCAAGGATGACGGCTCGTTTGCCTGGATATCTTATGGAGCGACGCGTTCGACCTGGCACAAAGAGA
>JBDUCB010000198.1:0-2160 GCA_040003695.1 bacterium | reverse complement strand
GCGTGCGCATCAACATGTCGCATGGGACGCATGAAGAGAAAGCTGAAGATATTAAACGGGCGCGGGCGGCTGCGGCAAAGTTTAACAGCCCATTGGCGGTACTGGTGGACCTGTCTGGTCCAAAGATTCGCACGCGTCAACTGAAAGACGGCCAGCCTGTGATACTGCACGCCGGCGAGCAGTTTACGCTGACGACTCGGGATATTGTCGGTGACGATAAGCAGGTAGCGACCAATTATCCCGATCTCGCTCTTGTCGTAGAGCCCGGCAGCAGGCTTTTGCTTGATGATGGAGCAATCGCGCTGGTGGTTGAAAACACGACCAAAACTGACGTTGTTTGTCGCGTTATTAATGGCGGCCTACTCGGCGAACGCAAAGGTATCAATCTGCCTGGCGTTTCTTTGCCGATTGATTCGCTCACCGAAAAAGATCTCGATGATTTGAAATGGGCGGTTGCGCAAAATGCGGATTACATTGCGCTATCGTTTGTTCGTCGCGCTGAAGATTGCGCGCGCGCCAAAGCGTTGATTCGCGATGCTGGTGGGCGGGCGCCGCTGGTCGCGAAGATTGAGAAGGCTGAAGCGATAGATCATCTCGACGAAATTATTGCTACGGCCGATGCGGTCATGGTTGCGCGCGGCGATCTGGGAGTTGAAACAAGCGTAGAGCTGGTCCCAGTCTATCAAAAAAGGATTATTGAAAAGGCCGTGCACGCCGGCAAGATGGTTATTACCGCGACGCAGATGCTGCAATCAATGGTCAGCAGTCCACGGCCCACGCGTGCCGAAGCCTCGGACGTCGCTAATGCAGTTTGGGATGGCACTGACGCACTGATGCTTTCCAATGAAACAGCCAGCGGTCAGTATCCGCTGCAAGCGGTTGAAACGATGTGCCGCATCATCGAATCGGCCGAGACCGGCAAGGCGCCCGACACGGACAGTTTTAGAAAGTTGACAGGAAGACAGTCGGGTCGCGTCAGCCGCGCACTGTGCGAAGCAGCTGCATTCGCGGCCGAAGAGATGGGCACGCAAGTCACCGCAGTCTTGACCGAATCAGGACTAATGGCGCGACGACTATCGGCGTTGCGTCCGGGACAAAGGATTGTTGCCTTAACAAATTCCGCGGACGTGAGAAATGAATTAGCGCTGATCTGGGGCGTCGAATCGCTAATCATGGTCCATGCGGATTCGACCGAAGAGATGTTGAAAGTGGGCGAAAAGACTTTGTTGGAAAGTGGCGTGGTCGAGAGAGGCGAGATGATTGTGATCATGGCCGGCAGACTTTCCGGCCTGGGACTTTCAAGCTCAGTTACGCTGTTTACGGTTGAGGGGGATATACATCAAACGGTTGCGTAGTTTGGTTAAGATCGAAACCACAAGCGTATTGGACTCTTAAGAACTTTGAGGATCTGCGCCTGCCATTAACCCAGCCACGGACAAATCCTCATCTAGTTCCGGCCAATGCAGCGAGGTTCCGCCACTACCAATTTCGTATTTTGTTCGCTGTTCCATTGAGGCTTTGAGTAATAAAGGAAACCAGGTTATCGGCACGCTAATGCGCCGTCCATCCGTAAGCAGCACGTGCATCATATCTTCATCAAAATCGACAGACTTGGCCAATGCCGTGGTGGGGACATAGGCTCGTTGAGACTTAGCGTCAGCGCTTACTAAAGTACTCATTCCAAACCTCCAGGAAAAACGACTCGTTTGTCTGGACCAATTGCTCAAGCCGCTTCAACTCTCTTAACGTGAATATGCGGTGGTTCGTCTCGTTCGTTGCTGAAGAAGTAAAAGCGAAATCTGCCTATCCGCAGCACGGTTGGCATAAGAAAGTTTACAGGATCTGGTAAGAATTAGCAGCGTTTACTCGGCGCGCAGCACTTCGTGGATAGCATCCTGCAGAGAGTTTTCCGGCTTAGTCGCTCCCGGCGCGTGCTGCGGATCGCGCCAGTTGTCCAGAATTCCCACCTGATGAACACACTGCAAAGTGCAGGTCGGCGCGCACCACTTCTCGGTGTTGTATTCGCGATCGAAATCCGCCATCGAATACTGCTCGAGCGGAATACCCGGATAGCCGCGTTGCTGCGAACACCAATGGACCAGACCATCTTCGCAAATGTAGAGATAACGAGCGCCGGCGCGACAGCGCCAGTTGTAAGGT
>JBDUCB010000051.1:0-2166 GCA_040003695.1 bacterium | reverse complement strand
GTGGAATTCTTGAAGTCTCTTTAAAACCGTTTATGTTTGCGGGGGATTGAAAGTTACAACTTATCGGAACTCGGAGCTGCCAAACAAAAAGAAATGCCGCGACGATGAATCGCGGCATTCCAGTTTAGACGCTGCTTTTTTTTTAACCTGACTTAAGGTCGGCCCAGGATACTGCCTAGAATGTTACCGATCCCGTTGTTCGTATTGCGATTTCCGTTACGTCCGTTTCCGTAGCCTCCATACTGCTGATAGCCATCGCTATAGCCACGCACGAAGCCATTCCGAAAAGCCTGTGACGAAGCGTTCTTGAAGTAGTGCGATCGCTGCGGGTCAAAATTCTGTCCGCGTTGCGCATCGCTGGCGCCCGTATTCAAACCAGCCTGGTATCCCTGGTTCAACGCTACCTGGTTCGCATTGTTGTAACCACCGTTATTGCCGTAGCCACCGTTATTACCGTAGCCATCGTTATTGCCGTAGCCTCCATTATTGCCGTAGCCTCCGTAGTTACCATTGTTACGGTTATTACGATCATAACGGTCATCATTATGCCGATGCTTATTCCGACCGCGGTTCCCATCGCGATCTTGATCATGCCTTTCGTGCCACTCGCGATGTTCACGTTCGTTCTCCGCATTACGATCAATCCGATCATTTCGATACTGCGCCCTAACTGTAGTGCTCGTGGCGACCGATATACCGAAAATGAGTGCGAGCGTCAGAATTGCTCCGCCAATCTCTGTTCTGAAATTATTTTTCATGTTGGTTTCAATCTCCCCTTCCTCGAAACGTACTCAGCAACGTTCAGGCCGCTCTGTTTCCAGTGCCCCTTACGTTGACCGGTATGGAGTTAAGGTGAAGGGCAGGTATTGCCTTTGTCCTAATTACGTGCAGAGTTAGCGCATATAAGTGCTCTTCACGGCTTTGAACCTATGTTTGCTAAACGGCTATGCCGCTTGATGTGCGGAAAGGCTGTGCCTTTCCGTCACGCGTTGATCCTATTTGAGGCTGCGCCTCGAATTCAGGCCATCGCTATGCTCGCGCATGCCAAACGCTGCCTTCTTCTCTTAAACTCTGGTTCATGATTCGTTTGCCTGACTCAGATGTGGAGTTGCTGCAGCAGTGTGAGCTACAAACATTTCGTTCGAGTGGTCCCGGCGGGCAGCATGTAAACAAAACTGAAAGCGCCGTGCGGCTCAGGCATCTGCCTTCGGGCCTCGTCGTTACCTCACAACAGGAAAGAAGCCAGCACCGCAACAAGTCTTTATGCCTGCAAAAGCTGCGCAAGAAAATTGAAGCGTTAAACTATCGTGCACCCAAGCGCGTGCCGACGCGCGTTTCACGAGCAGCAAAGAATCGTACTTTGGAAGAGAAAGCGCGCCGTTCGCGTATCAAGCAACTGCGTTCAAAACCATCCACTGACGAGTAACTAACCTAGGCAAACGACGGAGATTCGCCGTCGTGCGACGAGAGTTTCGAACTGACATAATAACGATAATGAAAATCATATCCTTAAACGTTGGATTGCCACGCGTCGTTGCTTGGAACGGCGAGCCCGTTGCTACTGGTATTTTCAAAGAGCCGGTGCAAGTGCCCCTCATGCTGCGCACGCTGAATCTTGATGGTGACAGGCAGGCTGATCTTTCCGTGCATGGTGGCGTAAGCAAAGCAGTCTATGCCTATCCGTCTGAGCATTATGAGTTTTGGAAAAAAGAGTTGCCGGAAATGGAATTGCCTTACGCCATGTTTGGTGAAAACTTTACGACGGAAGGACTTTTGGAGAACGGCGTCAATGTCGGCGATCGTTTTCGCATCGGCGAAGCTGAGTTATTGGTCACTGAGCCGCGCCTGCCTTGTTACAAGCTGGGCATCAAGTTCGGGCGTTCTGACATCATTAAGAAGTTCCTGCAGAGCCGCCGGACTGGATTTTACTTTGCGGTGCTGAAGGAAGGACAAGTTAAAGCCGGCGACGAGATTGAATTGATTAGCCGCGACAAGAATGATATGGCTATCGCTGACATCACGCGCCTCTATGCGTTTGACAGGAACGATTTGGCAACGTTGCGCCGCGCGGTGCGCTTGGAAGCGCTTTCCCAAAGCTGGCGCGAATACTTTCAGAAGCAGATTCAAAAACTCACCAGCAGATGAACAATAGCGCGCAGCCGCCTG
>JBDUCB010000018.1:0-2172 GCA_040003695.1 bacterium | reverse complement strand
CCAGACGTCGGGCTTTGGCGCGCATTTCCAGGACCGTAATGCCGGGCGTGTCGTCGAGAAAAATCTTAGCCTCGGCCAAAGTGCCCAGCGACTTTGCAATTTGAGCCCACTCAGGCCGCGAAAGAAATCCATTACGAAAACGCTGCGCATCAATGTTGCCCTGCGAACAAAGCATGCGCATCACGAGGGCTTCTTTCGACATTTCCAGCGAGAACACGCCAACCACCGCGCCGGGAACATGAATGGCGGCATTCTCCGCCAGCATCAAAGCGAAGCTTGTCTTGCCCATCGAGGGTCGCGCGGCCACGATGATCAAATCCTGTCGCTGCAATCCCGACGTCAATTTGTCGAGGTCGGCAAAGCCGGTCGTCAGTCCGGTTAAGACTGCGGCGCGGCCTTCCATCTCCTGGATTTTTTCCAACAGTTGTTCCGCAACTGGCTTGACGTGAACAAAGCCCTGGCGAATGCGTTCATCCGCTAGCTGGAAAATCGCATGCTCCGCGTGGTCCAGAATAATTTCGGGTTCGTCTTCCTGCTCCAGGGCCTCCTGCGTGATTTTGTTCGCCGTTCGGATGAGATTCCGCAACATCGACTTGCCACGCACGACCTTGGCGTAGTGCGCGATGTTCGTTGAGTGCGGCAGCCCATAGGTGAGGTTCGTGATGAAACTAATCCCGCCGACTGATTCGAGCGCGTTCTCTTTCTTGAGTTCTTCACCGATCAGAATTGGATTGAGCTCGCCGCCACGCTCAAACAGCGCAGTCATCGCCGTAAAGATCCGCCGGTGCGACGGTACGTAAAAGTCTTCCGGGCGCAACAACTCTATTGCCTGGCTGATTAGCGCGTTGTCGAGCAGAATACCGCCCAGTATCGCGCGCTCAGCTTCAGCACTGTGGGGCAGCGAACGTTCGAGCGATTGTTCGCGGATGGGATCAGGAGTGGCCATTTATTGAAAGCAGAAGTGCTATTGTTCATCGAGAGAACCGTTGACCAAGAGCGGGGGCAAGCCCGCCTTCCCAACCTGAGAGATTCTCGACTAGCTGGATAACGTCCGCTTGAAAGCCTTTAATCGAGGACGAAAAACTCAATTTAAGTAAGCTCAAGGTCGGGAAGGTGGGCTTGCCCCGCTCTGGACCGCCTTGTGCCCACTGTGTTCACTTGAAGTTTCTAAACAATCATTACCGCGACACAAACTTCACTGAGCTTACGCAAAGAAAACGACGCCACAAGTTAACGAAAACTTGCAGCGTCAAACTATACAACACGCGATTCAAAGGTCGCGCAAAAACGGTGGTTTTATTTACTCCGCACCTTCGGCTACTTCTTCTTTGCCAGATTCACCTTGTTTTGCGAGTTCTGCTTCCTGCTCAGGTGTCATGTGGCCGACGATCACATCGCCTTCCGCCGATACCTTTACTTTGAGATCAACCGTGACCTCGCGATGGAGACGGAGCGGAACGGTAAACTCGCCCAGGCGCTTCAAAGGTTCACGCAAATGAATGCGATGCCGGTCGATCTCATAGCCGCGCTGCTTCAGTTCTTCGGCAATATCCATCGACGTAACCGAGCCGTAAAGCGCTCCCTGCTCGCCTGCTTTGCGCTTGAATTCGAGGGCCAGCGTGCCTAGTTGATCGGCTTGTCCCTGCGCAGTGGCGCGTTCATTCGCTTCCTTCTTCAGCAGCGCCGCGCGCTCCTGCTCTATTTGCTTGACGTTGCTCGTCGTCGCTTCGACCGCGAGCTTGCGCGGCAGCAGATAATTGCGAGCATAACCGGCCCGCACGCGAACAATCTCACCGCGCGCGCCCAGGTCGTCGACGTCTTCTCGTAAAAGTATTCTTGTGTGCGCCATTAGAGAACTCCTCGAATTCCTTCTCCTAAAAGTTGTCGGTAGCATCTGCCGGCTACGGCCGGCAGTTCTGCGTTAGTCCGTTGTATAAGGCAGCAGCGCGATGTTACGCGCGCGTTTGATCGCCTCGGCCAGCATGCGTTGGTGGATGGCGCAGTTGCCGGAGATGCGGCGTGGCAAAATCTTGCCGCGCTCGGGAATATAGTTTTGCAGGAACCGAGCATCCTTGAAATCGATGATGTCGACTTTCTCAATGCAGAAACGGCAAATGCGACGGCGGCGCATACGACGTCCACCACGGCCCTGCGAGCGACCTCTATCGAAAT
>JBDUCB010000283.1:0-7221 GCA_040003695.1 bacterium | reverse complement strand
TCGCTTGCTGCGCATACTTGTCGGCGCGTTCGCAAACGTCCCAGAACAGCACTTCGCCCTTGGCGCGATCGACCAGGGAAACGAGACCAAGATTAAAGAGCGTAAACAGCTCTTCGCGATGTTCGAGTGCGTCGTGATAGTACTCGCGGTAGTTTTTCACGCTGATCGATTCGCGCAGCTCGCCCAACTCAGTTACTACCTGCGGATCGTCGTCGTCAATCTCGATCGGCGTGATGTCTTCAACTACGGTTTCGATTTCATCCTGAACGTTTGTGACCAGCATGGCGTGATAGGCGGCGAGGTAACGTCCCGATTCCTGAATGATCGTCGGATGGGGAACGTTCTCGTCGTCGCACACCTGTTTGATCGTGTAGATGACGTCGTTGGCAAATTCCTGCGCCGAATAGTTAGCAGAAGAATCGAAAGCTGTTTTCGAACCATCGTAATCCACCGCCATGCCGCCGCCCACGTCCAGCAGCTCGATCGGCACCTTCATCTGATAGACCTTGGCGTAGACGCGGGCCGCCTCTTTCATAGCGTTCTTGATGCGCTTGATGTCGGTAAGCTGCGAGCCGATGTGAAAATGAAGCAGCTTGAGCATGTCAAGACGATCGGCCTGTTCCAGTCGCCTAATCACTTCCAGCATCTCAGTCGTAGTTAAACCAAACTTTGCGGCTTCGCCGCCTGATTTTTCCCAGCGGCCCGAGCCTTTGGAATAAAGCTTCACGCGCATTCCCAGAACCGGAAGTGCGTGTTCATGACGCTCGGTGATATTCAACACGTGGTCCAGCTCATTGAGTTTCTCAATGACGATCACCACGCGCTTGCCGCAGGCGGCGCCCGCAAACGCAAGCTCAATAAACTCCTCGTCCTTGAAACCGTTGAGCACTAACAGGCTATCCGGCGTTTGCTCCAGGGCAAGTGCTGCGTAGAGTTCGGCCTTGGAGCCAGCTTCCAATCCAAAGTCGTAGCGCGAACCTTCACGCAGATACTCTTCAACCAACGAGCGTTGTTGATTGACCTTCATCGGGTAGACGCACATGTGCGTCCCCTGATATTCAAATTCTCGGATCGAGCGGCTAAAAGCTCGTTGCAGTTTCCTGACTTGCGCTGCCACCAGTTGCGGAAAACGAAGCAGCACGGGCGCGCCGATACCGCGCCGGGCGAGATCGTCAATAATTTCTTTCAGATCTGCGGAACGGGAATCACCTTCGGCGGGCCGGACAATCAGGTTTCCCTTGCGGTTTACGTCGAAGTAACCGGCGCCCCAATTCTCAATGCCATAAGTTTCGAGGGTCTGCTCAATTGCCGTGGTCAATTCGCGGTCTCCTGACTTGCGTGCGAGACTTGGATGCTTTTATTCCGAAGCCTAAACGTAGTTATGCACATCCCGAGTCGGTGTAGCGGAGATTGGCTTGGATGGGACGCGTAGTGGCGCAATGTAGCAGAAAACACTGGGAGGGTCTATAACTTTTTTGTTTCGAGTGACTTTCTTTCTGGCGTTAAGTCACGTGTGGAAACGAGTTACCGACTAAAAGTGAGGATTCGCAAACAGCATGTCACCAAAATCCTTGACATGCTTTGCGAGCAAACTATAATGCCTACTTTTTTACGCGCGTCTGCTTAAATGACGTTCGCACTTTGCGGCAGTAATTTTCGGCTTCCCAAACACTTCGCACCAAATACCGCACCGGGGCGAAGAGCACCCCTAACACTCCCTTTTACAATCAGGAGAGCTCATGAATGCAAAGACTGTGTTGAAGTATGCCTCTGATCAAGGGGCAAAATTCGTTTCTGTCCGGTTTACTGACTTGCCGGGCTCGTGGCAACACCTAACTTTTCCCATCGCTGAACTGGGCGAAGACCAGTTTGAAGATGGCTTCGGTTTCGACGCATCTTCGATTCGCGGCTGGGCAGCAATCCACGAATCAGACATGCTGCTCGTCCCCGATGCGGGACGATTTTGGATGGATCCTTTCTCGGAACAACCGACGCTCTGTCTTATTGGCAATGCAGTAGATCCGATCACCAAAGAAGGCTATGCGTTTGACCCGCGTTCGGTGGCTGTACGCGCCGAGAATTACCTGAAGTTTACGGGTCTCGGCGACACTGCATACTTCGGTCCGGAAGCAGAATTTTTTGTTTTCGACTCGGCAAAGTTTCACAACGAACAATATTCTGCCGGATATTCGATCGACTCAGACGAAGGCCACTGGAATAGCGGTCGCGACGCGAACGAGTTTCAAGGCTCAAATCTCGGTTACCGCATTCGTCCCAAAGAAGGTTACGTTCCGGTTCCACCGACAGACACGCTCAGCGATCTGCGTTCGGAAATTTCGTTGACACTGGCAAAGTGTGGCGTCACGGTTGAATGCCATCACCATGAAGTTGCCACTGCCGGGCAATGCGAAATTGATTTTCGTTTCGCAACGCTTTTGGGTACCGCCGACAATCTTCAAGTCTTCAAATACGTGGTCCGCAATACTGCTTACCAATATGGCAAGGCCGCGACGTTTATGCCCAAGCCGCTCTTTGGCGACAACGGCTCGGGTATGCACTGTCATCAGTCGCTTTGGAAGAGTGACAAACCACTTTTCGCCGGCGATGGTTATGCCGGGCTGTCGGAAATGGCGCGCTATTACATCGGAGGACTGTTAAAGCACGCGGCGGCAGTGGTTGCTTTTGCGGCGCCAACAACAAACAGCTACAAGCGTCTGGTGCCAGGTTTTGAAGCGCCAGTTAATTTGGCTTATTCGGCGCGAAACCGTTCGGCGGCGATTCGCATTCCAATGTTCTCGACGAATCCAAAACTCAAACGTCTGGAGTTTCGTCCGCCCGACCCGTCGTGCAATGCTTATCTCGCATTCTCGGCAATGCTGCTCGCGGGCATCGACGGAATTCAAAACCGAATCGATCCCGGCGATCCACTCGAGAAAGACATTTACGATTTGTCGCCTGAGGAGCTTAAGGATGTACCGACACTCCCGGGTTCGCTGGACGAGTCGTTGAAGGCACTGGAAGCTGATCACGACTTTCTTTTGAAAGGCGATGTCTTTAGTCAGCAGTTGATTGATCGTTGGATTAGCTACAAGCGAGAAAAGGAAATTCAGCCACTACGAATGCGCCCGCATCCGTTGGAGTTTGCGATGTATTTCGACATCTAAGACGTCCGTCCAATGTCCAATGTCCAATGTCCAATGTCTAAGGTCCATCGATGGCCTTGACGTTGGACGTTGCGCAACGAGGTCTAACTGGGAACTGTCTGCAATGACAATGCAATTGCGCCCATTACTCTGAACGGCAGTCACGTAAGCCTTGAACCGCTGACTCTCGATCATTTGGATGGCCTTTGCGAAGTAGGATTGGATCCTGAACTATGGCGCTGGGCTCCCAATCCGATTACGAGCCAGGAAGAAATGCGTAGCTATGTTGAAACAGCGTTGCGCTGGCAGGCAAAGGGCACCGCGCTACCATTTGCGACCATCCTCAATGAAACTGGTCGCGTCGTTGGCAGCACGCGTTTTGCAAACATCGACCGCGACAATCGTCACATGGAAATCGGTTGGACCTGGATTGGCAAGCCGTGGCAACGAACGGCCGTGAATACGGAAGCCAAATATCTGATGCTGCGCCTTGCGTTTGAAAAACTCGGCAGCATCCGCGTCGAATTCAAAACCGACTCACTCAACCAACAATCACGCAATGCCCTGCTCCATCTCGGAGCGAAAGAAGAAGGCACTTTCCGCAATCATATGATCACCAGCGACGGACGTTATCGTCACTCTGTTTACTTCAGTGTTGATTCGGAATGGCCCGACGTCCAGAAACGCCTGGAAGAGAAACTCGCCCGACGCTAATCCCAATTCCCGATGCTCGTTCCAGACCGCAGGACATTGGGCGTTGGACTTGGGACTTTGGACTTCCCTCCGCGTAAGATGTTCGCGTGCAAAAATCCGACGCGCCAGTTGAATCATTAATCCGTGACCTGCCTGACCCGCAAAGCGCGCGCTTGTTTCTCGACACTCTAATAAACGAACGGCCACGCACACATCAGAAGCTGGTCAAAGAAACGGGCCTGCTTTCAGATGCGCTCGCATTGGCCGCCTACAGTCCGCTGCTCGCTACTACACTTGAACAAAATCCGGATTACATTCCCTGGCTGGCCCGTGAACGCACCGACACGCGCGTGCGCACCTGCGAACAGTTAAGGGAATCTCTCGCCAGGTTTGCGCTGACGAATTCGTCATTAACGCCTGCCGTTTTGTTTGCACGCTTTCGTCGTCGCGAACTGTTGCGTATCTATTTGCACGACGTGCGCCGCGCCCATACCCTAGTCGAGACAACTGAAGAGTTATCAAATCTCGCCGATGCTATTCTCGATTACGCCCTAAGCCTTGCGCGGCAGTCGCTCGACAACAAATACGGCGCCCCACTATGCGACGACTTGCATGGCCGCATTGGAACCGCCGATTTTTGTGTTGTGGCGCTTGGTAAGCTGGGTTCCCGCGAACTTAATTACGCTTCCGACATCGATCTTATTTTCATTTATTCAGACGACGGAATGACGGCCGGCTCAGGCGAACGCGACAAAGTCAGCAATCGCGAATACTTCATCAAGTTGGCCGAAACGATCAGCAAGCTTGTGGGCCAACCGGCCGGCGAATCGCCGGCGTATCGCGTTGACTTGCGTCTGCGTCCGCACGGCCGCGATGGCGCGCTTGCGTCTTCGCTTGATGAAGTTTTGAAGTACTACGACAAGACTGCGCAGGCATGGGAACGCCAGGCCTTGATTCGCAGTCGCGCAGCGGCTGGCTCGAACCAACTCTTTTCGCGTTTTGCCGGCGCGGTGCAGAAACACATTTACCGACCAAACATCTCTGTAAGGGATGCTCTGGCCAGCGTGCGGCTGGCCAAACAAAAAATCGACCGCCAGGTCGAGCGTCGCGCGGCGGGGTTTAATGTGAAGCTACAACGCGGCGGAATTCGAGAGATCGAGTTCATTGCGCAAGCTCTGCAGTTGGCCCATGGTGGACTGGACGAATGGTTGCGCGTTTCGCACACTTTGATAAGCCTGGGCCGTGTGGCTGACCGCGATTTGATTAGTGAACAGGAACGCACGCAGCTCTCCGAAGGTTATGTGTTTCTACGCATCCTCGAGCATCGTTTACAGATGGAGCACGGATTACAAACGCACACAGTTCCTGAAAACGATGCACAACGAAGTTTGGTTGCCAGGCGAATGGGATTCGCGGGCGCGTCCGTACTAGGTGATTTCAACCGCGCACTGCAGTTGCACACGACCAATGTTCGCCGCGCCTACGATCGCGTCTTTGCAGAAAACCTCGAATACTCAACAGAACAAACGCAAACTCACGTCACCATCCTGGATGGCGAAAACACACCTGCCACGACTCGTGAGTCGATCGTTATTCAGCGCACGGCAGCCGTCTTTGCTTCGCATCTGATCCAGGGGACGCGTCATCTTTCTTCAGATACGGAAACCGTTGCGCAGTTGTTGAATGACGTAGCGCGCCAGTCGGCAAATCCGCAACGCGCGCTGGCACTGACGGTTCGAGTCGCAGCTTCGGTTGATAAGGCAGAAGAACCGATCGAATTGTCCCGTGATGGTTTGATTGCCTTGGTCCGCCTTTGTGGCGCGTCAGAGTTGTTTGGCGAAATGATCGCTGCCAATCCCCCGCTACTAATGGTGTTGAGTTCACCGCCGCGCAAACTACAGCAGCGCGACTATCGCGCGCTGTTGCGAGCGAGCGTCGATGCAGAGAAAAGTTTCCCTGCGGAACTGTCTGCGTTTCGTCGCGAGTGGTCCAGATTATTGATTGAGATTGGGGAGCATGACGCCGCAGGCGCGATTTCAATTGTTGAGTCGAATCGCCATCAGACCGAGCTTGCAGTCGCCAGCATAAATGTCGCTTACCTGATCGCCCGCCGCGAGTTGGTGCGCCGCTATGGTCGTATCGACGGCGGCCCGCGCATCGCTGTGTTGGCGCTCGGCCGGCTCGCGAGCGGTGGAGTCGACTATGCTTCCGACCTTGACCTTATCATTCTTTACGATTCGTTGGTTGCTTCGCCGATTAGTTCGCTAACTCGCGATGAGGCGTACGCTCGGCTTTGCGAGTTGATGATTGCCGCTCTCTCCAGCGTGACGCGGGAAGGCTATTTGTATCGCGTCGATTTACGACTGCGTCCCGATGGCAAGAATGGTTCGCTGGTTACAAGTTCTGAAGGATTTCTCGATTACCTAAAACAGCGCAGCGCAGTCTGGGAATGGCTGGCCTACGTCAAACTCCGCGCAGTTGCGGGCGATTTGGAACTCGGCAGGATGATCGAAACCCATGCCAGGCACGCGGTGCATGAAAAAGCCGCGACAATGGATGTCGATGACTTGCAGCGCGAGACGCGCCACATACGCGAACGCCTCGAAAAAGAAAAGACAAGACGCCGCCGAAAGGATGCAGTTGATATCAAGTACGGCGCGGGCGGTATGCTGGATGTCTACTTTGCCGTCCGCTATTTACAGCTTCGCGACGATGTTTCGGATGAAGGTGATGACCGCTCGACCCGTGCCACTCTGGATCGGCTCGTAGCCGCGGGCTCGCTGGAAACTCATGACTACGAGGCGCTCAGCAACGGTTACGAATTGCTTCGCTCAGTAGATCATCACCTGCGGTTGATAGTGGGCAGGGTCGCAACACTACCTTCGACAGATCATTCCGAATCGACGGAAATTGCGATGAAGCTTGGTTTTCAAACCGCTGCGGCACTAGACAAAACTTTGACCGCTCGCATGCGGGAAATTCGCGCGACTTACGATCGAATTACCACCGAATGAATTTGTAGGGGCAGGGCTTGTCCCTGCCCGTCCCCGATAGTGGCAGGGACAAATCTCACCTTAAGCAAGATGCTCCTGATCCCTCGTCTCTTCATGCCAACAGAGCGTGCACCAACGATGCATTGATTTCCGTTCTTCAGATCCATAGTCTCCAGAGCCCGGCAAGCGACGGACTATTTCACGCTCGTCATCTTTCAGTTGAGCCCATGTCTTGAGTCGTTCCTCACCACACTTGGGACATCTGCTACTCTCGTTCACCGCACACCTCGCTCCCCTAACCACGCTGTGCAACGGCAAACTAGGGAGTTTACGTTACCGGGAACCGCAATTCGCTTTGTGACAAAACGTGGTGACAAAAATTGATTGTTTAC
>JBDUCB010000210.1:0-7225 GCA_040003695.1 bacterium | reverse complement strand
AAGGCCTCGATCATGGCGCAGAGGATGAGGCGCGCCGTTTAGCGGCGGAAGCTAGCGATTGTGGCTTTGACCTCGCCAACCACAGGCTCTTCCGAGTCACCTTGTTTAAGTTGCGCGGAGACGATCATGTTCTGCTCTTGATAATGCATCACATTGTCAGCGATGGCTGGTCGATGGGGGTACTGGTGCGGGAGATCGGAGCACTTTACGAGGCGTTTGTGAATGATCGACCAAATCCGTTGCCTGATTTGCCGCTTCAATACGCTGACTTTGCGGTCTGGCAGCGCGAGTGGTTTCAGGGCGAGGTACTCGAGCGCCAACTTCACTATTGGACCAAACAGCTTGCGGGCGCTCGCGACGGATTTGAATTGCCTACTGACCGACTAAGGCCTGCTATTCAGACATTCAACGGCGCCTATCATGTCAAGCAACTCAGCAAAAAACTGAGTGACTCTCTTACCGCGCTGAGCCGACTGGAGGGCGCTACTGTCTTCATGACACTGCTGGCGGCGTTTCAATTACTCCTGGCGCGCTATGCGGATCAGGAAGACATTTCTCTCGGCACGCCCATAGCAAACCGCAATCGCAAAGAGACGGAGGATCTCATTGGCTTCTTCGTAAACACGCTGGTAATGAGAACGGATCTTTCAGGCAATCCGTCCTTTCGTCATTTGCTCGAACGCGCCAAAGAGGTTGCCCTGAGCGCCTACGAACATCAGGATCTCCCTTTTGAGCGTCTCGTGGAAGAACTAAGACCGGAACGCAGCTTGAGCCACATGCCGCTCTTTCAAGTCTTATTTGCCGTGCAGAACGTGCCTCAGTCTGCTCTCAGGCTGGAAGCCCTCGAGCTGGAGAACTTCAGTTTCACACGTCAGATCTCGAAGTTCGATCTATCGCTTTACGTCGGAGAAGCTGCTGGCGGTTTGTCGCTGACATTCGAATACAACACCGGGCTTTTTGAAGAAGCCACCATCGTGCGCATGGGCCGTCACTTTGAAACTCTCCTGGAATCTATCGTCAGCAATCCCGATGAACTCATCCCTAATCTACGTCTGGTACCGCGGGAGGAGTTGCAATCGCTCCTGGAGTGGAACGAGACTGAGGCTGCGTTTCCTCGCGAGATTTCAATCCATCAACTCTTCGAGCGGCAGTGTGCAAAGACGCCGGATCAGATCGCTCTGATTTTCGGCGAGCAGCAGATGACTTTCGCCGAGTTAAACGCGCGCTCGAATCGGTTGGCGCATTTCATTCGCAAGCGCGGCGTCGGTGTTGAGTCGCGCGTGGCAATTTGCCTGGAACGCTCGCCGGAATTGATTGTTAGTGTGCTGGCAATTCTGAAAGCGGGCGGATCTTACGTTCCCTTGGAGCCGGCCTATCCTTCCGAGCGCGCGGCTTACATCTTCGAAGATTCCAGAGCGTGTCTCTTGCTGACTGAAACGAAGCATCTTGGTTCATTGCCGTTCTCCGGGATCGAGATGATTTGTCTCGATACCGATTGGGCGACTATCGCGAACGAGAAGGCGGAAAACTCTGACGTAAACGTCAGCCCCGATAACGCCGCTTACGTGATTTACACATCAGGTTCAACTGGAAGACCGAAGGGTGTGGTTGGCACCCACGGGGCCATGATTAACCGCTTCACCTGGATGTGGAACTCGTACCCATTCGCTGCAGATGATATTGGTTGTCAGAAGACTTCGATCGGATTTCTCGACTCGATGTGGGAGATTTTCGGTCAATTATTGAAGGGCATCCCCCTGCTGATTGTTCCGGATGATATTGTGAAGGAGCCACATCGATTCGTGGAAACTCTTCGGACCAATAAGGTCACACGCCTGGTGCTGGTGCCATCGTTGTTGCGCGCGATTCTGCAGATTCCCAATGACGACGCGAGATGCTTAAACGATCTGCGTTACTGCGTATCCAGCGGCGAGGCGCTGCCGCTTGACCTGGCGGAGGATTTCCGCAAGCAGTTTCCTAACTCCAGACTGCTTAATCTCTATGGCTCGTCAGAGGTCGCGGCGGACGTAACATTTTATGAAGTCGATGACACCCGGCCTCTGGACAACATTCCCATTGGACGGCCCATCGCAAACACGCAGGTCCAGATCCTCGATCGACAACTTCAGCCGGTGCCGGTGGGAGTTGTCGGCGATATCTACATCGGGGGTGAAGGTCTGGCACGGGGATATCTGGATCGGCCGGAACTGACTGCCGAAAAGTTTGTCGCAAATTCAAGTGGAGGCGCAGCGGGGTCACGCCTGTTCAAGACGGGCGATCTGGGGCGGTACCGGTCCGATGGCAACATCGAATATCGCGGCCGGCGAGATCATCAAGTTAAAGTGCGTGGGTTCCGGATCGAACTGGGCGAGATCGAAGCGGCGCTCGCCACGTATGACAAGGTGCGCCAGTCCGTTGTCGTTGCTCGCGAGGAGAAAGGAGGCGATAAGCGAATCGTTGCTTATGTGGTTCCGGATGGCGCGGCCCCATCAACTAGTGAGCTCCGTGATTATTTGCGTCCAAAGCTGCTCGATTACATGATTCCGTCGGTATTTGTTGTGCTCGAGGAGTTGCCCATGACCTCCAGCGGCAAGATCGACCGACTGTCGCTGCCGGCGCCGAGTATGACCTTGGCCGCCAGGCAGGACGACGTCGCGAGGCCGCGAACCGAATACGAACTCGCGTTGAAGAATATTTGGGAAGACTTGTTGAAGGTCAAACCAATAGATATCCGCGACGATTTCTTTGAACTGGGTGGCCATTCGCTGCTGGCTGTACGCATGATGAACGAAGTCGAAAAGTTATACGGCCGGCGAATTCCTTTGGTAAGTTTGTTTCAGAGCGCCACTATTGAACACTTGGCCGGTATTCTCCAGCAAGAGGCCGGCTCGATCTCCTGGCCAACCTTTGTTGAGATTCAGACAGGAGATGGCTGGCCGCCGCTCTGTTGTGTTTCGACCCCGAATGTAAACGCTCTCGGCTATCGCTCACTGGCTCGGTATCTTGGTCCTGAGTACACGGTGTACGGCCTCCAGGCGCAGTATCCCGAAGATTATGAAGGCGAGCACAGTCAAATTGCCATCGATGAATTAACGACCGACTATTTGGAGGCCTTGCGCGCTGTCCAGCCTAAAGGTCCATATCGATTCATAGGCATGTGTCGCGGGGCACACATCGCTTACGAAATGTCGCGTCGCCTGACAGCGAAAGGCGAGCAAGTTGAGTTTCTGGGCATTCTCGATACGTGGGTCATTGAAAACACTTACAATCGGGCCCTGTATTATGCCAAACACTACTTTCAGCGCTTCAAGTCACTTGTGCGGTCAAATAACGAGCAGAGGTTCGACGTGCTGAAACGAAAATTTGGCAGATCTAGGAATTCTGGCCAGACTGCAGCAGGTGATTCAGCACCCACAAATGCAAAGGGAAAGAATCCAATTCAAATCTACTTTCCCGGTCCAGAATTCGTGCCTCGAACCTATGACGGCAGAGTCACTGTCTATCGAGTTCGTAAGCAGCCCTGGGATCGTATTCGCGACAAGGAGTTGGGCTGGGGCAAGCTAGCTGCAGGCGGCGTGGATCTTCACTACGTTCCCGGTAGACATGGCGTGCCACTCTTGAGCGAGCCCCACGTTCAGATGCTAGCAGAGGACGTGAGGCAATGCCTCGCCAAGTAAGCTGTGCAGAGAGCTGAGAAAAAGCGACGTTCTAGTCACTGTTTTGCTGAGACGGTTTGATGATTACTAACCCTTTGACAAACGCGGCGGCCGCCAGAGCTAGCGAGGTCCGACGGCGGATCTCGTTCATCCGGCCACCGACACTTTCTTTGAAGAATCTACCGCAAGATCTAGCAAAGCTCGTGCAGTATCGCGACCTGCTTTACGCGCTTAGCATTCATCGGATCAAAGTCAGATATAAACAATCGGTGCTCGGCATCTTCTGGGCAATCCTCCAGCCGCTTTCGATGATGCTGATCTTCACCTTCATATTTTCTATGATTGCGCGTATTCCCAGCGACGGCGCGCCTTACGCAGTCTTCGCGTATGTGGCGCTGCTCCCTTGGACTTATTTCTCATCATCGGTCTCTAACGCTACTAATAGCCTCGTCAGCCATTCACAGTTCGTCACCAAGGTGTATTTCCCGCGCGAGATTCTGCCAATCACTTACGTGGTAGCAGCGCTGTTTGATTTCCTGGTAGCCTCGACGCTTCTTGCCGCCTTGATGATTTACTACCACGTGCCGCTCACCATAAACGCCCTGTATGTGTTGCCGGTAATTTTCATTCTCAGTTGTTTCGCACTCGCTATGTCGTTCCTTTTTTCCGCGACGCAGGTCCGCTTTCGTGACATAGGCGTGGCGGTGCCGCTGCTTCTACAAGTGTGGATGTTTGCCACCCCCGTAATCTATCCACTCACGTCTGTGCCAAAGAGGTTGTTGTCCATCTATCAACTAAATCCGATGGTGGGAGTAATCGAAAACTTTCGCCAGGTGATCCTGCGTGGCGCGCCACCGGATCAGAGTTCGCTACTAATCTCAGCCGTTGTTTCTATAGTGCTCCTCTTCATTTCCTATATCTATTTCAAGCACGTCGAAGCGACGATCGCCGACATCATTTGAGCGATGATTGATCTCAAGTTCGATAACGTCTCAAAAAGATATCGGATCTACCGCGAAGCGAACGGCGAGGCGGCAGGCACCCCGCTGCTGCGCAGAGTCAGTCGCCTATGGGATGGCTGGCAGGATTTTTGGGCGTTGCGCGATGTAAGTTTCGAAGTTGAGCGCGGCGAGGCCTTGGGCATCATCGGCCAGAACGGCGCGGGCAAGAGCACGATCCTAAAACTGTTGTACAACATTACGACGCCGACTAAGGGCGAGATCCAGATTAACGGACGACTTGCCGCACTAATTGAAGTGGCTTCCGGTTTTCATCCGGAATTGACCGGGCGCGAGAATGTCTATCTCAATGGGGCGCTCCTCGGCATGAAGCGGCGCGAGATAACGAGGAAGCTGGATAGCATCATAGACTTCGCCGGAGTCTCAGCCTTCATCGATACGCCCGTCAAACGTTACTCGTCGGGCATGTACCTGCGGCTGGGGTTTGCAATTGCGGCGCATTTGGACCCTGACATCCTGCTACTAGATGAAGTGTTGGCGGTGGGCGACGCCGAGTTTCAATCGAAATGTATCGATCGCATTAATCAACTCAGGCGAGACGGCAAGACTATTGTTTTTGTGTCTCACAATCTTGCGGCCGTCGAAAGCCTCTGCGATCGCGTTTTTCTTTTGCGCCGGGGCGAAATCTACAAGAGTGGGCCACCTCATCAAGTGATTGCTGACTACGAACACATGCTGGCAAAGATGCCGGCTGGCTCGCCTGCTGCACTCATCTCGGTCGCTGAATCGCCGCAAGTGGAGATTATCTCCGTGGCTTTTTTTAATTTAGCAGGCGACCGAACGACGATGGTTGCGACTGGCGATCCCGTTAAAGCGGAAGTCGAGTATGTTGTGCACGAGCCGCTTGACGATGCCGTCATCGAACTCTACTTCTATTCGGTATTTGGCAATCTGCACTGTCACTTCTCGACGGACATGATTGGCAAGCGATTGAATTTGCGGGCGGGCCGGGGACTCATCGAATTCAACTGCCCCGAAGTATTGCTGGACATGGCGACTTTCAACGTTGAGGCCAGCGTCAGGCGCCGCGGTTCCGCCTTCACTGAACACATCGATTACAAGCAAACGGCTGTACTCAACGTACGTCAGGGCAAACCAATCCACGGCACTTTCTACATGCCGCATAGTTTCCAAGTTAAGGAAATCGGTTAGCGGCTCCAAGCTTCAAGGTCGATGCTAAAGATTCCAATTGGAGTGACTCCTCACCCCGCACATTCAACTTCGGAGTGATAGCTCGCGCGACCAGGTGCGGGCCTTTTTGTTAGCCCAAAATTGCGTATTTCCGCCTGTTTTTGGCTATTTCCCGCCTCAAGATTTTCTCAAGGCGTCCCAACTAAGGTGTAGCCGTCGTTAAATGTTCGAGACGCAAATGTTGGGTCGCAAGAAAGTCTTTGAGGAGAACCACGATGGCTCGTAAAAAAGATAGCAGGTCAAAGCTTCAGCAAGAAATCAACGGACGCTGCGGAATGGAATCGTCCTGGCCGCCCTCGTCATTACGGCAGCAGCTTTGATCGCCACCAGAAATGGCTCAGCAGCCACGCCATCGAATGGCACAATTTCTGTAGCCGCGCCCGTGCTCTCCTATGACGCTGGTCCATTTACAATGCCTAACCAGTCGCCGCTGGGTTTGGGCCAACTCGAAGGACCGCGATGTAACGACAACACTTTTCCCTGCGATAACTACACACTGACAGTTACGCTGCCCGCAGGTTACATCGCTTTGCATCCGAACGCATCGGTAAAAGTCACGATGTACTGGACCGACATCGGCGCCCAACAATCCGACTACGACCTCTACATGTATCGCGGCATCGTGACCACGCTGAATGGTTCACAACAAGCCGACTATCAGGCGGCCAGCGGCGCGAACCCGGAGGTAGGCAGCATTTCGCCATTGGCAGATGGCACTAACCAGTATTCGCTGAAGATTGTTCCTTACGTTACCACTTTAGAGACTGTTCACGTGCGCATGGAGTTGCTCGAGGGCACCGGCAGCATCTGTCTGGAAAGCTCAGCGTCGTATTCGCAACCAGCCACCGGACCGGGCCAAACTAGCAACAACTCGAGTTCGGTCAGCGGCGGGCAACAATCGTCCAGCAGCTTCTCTGCACCGGCAAATGTAAAAGAAATTTCGGTGTTAGCTGAAGCCAGCGGTGGGTTGCCAATCAAACTATTGCTGGTTAACCCGGCGGGCCTGACGCTGAAGACCGTCGATTCAACTAATGGGATCGCAGTGCTCAGTGCGCCGGTAACACCAGGCGGCCTTTATACAATCAAAGTCGTGAACGTCAATCTTGGACCAGTCAGCGTCTGGACTGTGGCCACGCCTTTGGTAAGCAGATAAGAACCGGCTCGGCTAGCGCGGCGCGCAAAGGGAAACCATTTGCGCGTCGCTTTTTTTTGTTACTCAACGACTGTTGCCCTACGATAACGCCGAAAGAAGGTGCGTTCGCTGTGATCGTGAGATTACTGATTTGTAGTTTGCTTCTCGTGGTGATTTGGTCCAGCGCTCAAGCTGCGCCAGCAAAACCTTCACGCGAAGCGTTTGGC
>JBDUCB010000360.1:0-7270 GCA_040003695.1 bacterium | reverse complement strand
ACCCGCATCGAAAACGTAGTAGCGTTGTTGCTGTGGTTCGAGCTCCGGCGTGATTGAGGTAACAAGCGCCGCACTCTTTGTCACTGGTTGATACTTCACTCCCGGATCCACGATTGCAATCAGTTTAACTCCCTGCCTCGCGAGCTTTTCGCTAAACGCTTTTGGATTCGGAAAACGGTCCCGGTCCCAGGTGAATACGCGATAGCCCTGCATGTAATCTACGTCGAGATGCAGCACATCAAGCGGCAAGTCGCGTTTGCGATACTCGTTAACAACTGCTTCGGCCATCGTGTCGGGATAGTAGCTCCAGCGACTTTGTTGATTACCGAGCGCCCACAACGGTGGCAGCGGCATGTGGCCCGTCAGATCCGCATAACGACCAAGGACTTTCTTAAGCGACGGCCCGTAGAAGAAGTAGTAGTTCAGTTCGCCGCCTTCTGCGCCGAACCAAACTCTCTGTTGCGAAGACTTAGCGAAATCAAAATAGCTACGATAGGAGTTGTCGAAAAATATGCCGTAGGCACTGTTGTTTTGCAGGCCAGTGTAAAAAGGGACGGTCTGATAGATGGGATCCTTGCCTTCGATGTAACCGGGTGTGTCGGAATTCCAGTTAACGAATGAGCTGCGACGCTTGTCCAACCGAGCTGCCTTTTCACCCAGCCCGTAAAAGTGTTCGTCGAATCCAACCTTCTTCGCCGCCGCGACGAAGGTACCAGCCTGAGGATCGAACATGATTTCTTTCAATACTCCAGCGGCGTCGTAGGCCATTGGCTGTTCGTCCGTGTTGATGATGGCATGTGTCTTCGCGTCGCGAAATTCGAGCAGCAGTGGCGAACGATGAACAACAACGTCCAGCTCGTCAGTGGTGATGATTATCGCCTCATTCGTTTCAGACAGATTCCAATGCGGACGGGTCCAATCCGTTTTGGCTATCGCCCACGAATGATCCTTCGCGGGAATGGGCCCGGCGAAAGAGGCGCGGATGCGCACGAGATCAGCCGCCAGGACTGTGATCTGCACCTGTGAATTGTCCCGGCAGCTAAAGACGATGGACTTTTCTGATTTCGTGAAACTAACGACCGCCCCGATCTTTTCCAGCCGCGTGATGTCCTGTGCCGTCATTGCAACGACAGACGCCAGGAGCACACAAAAACCTGTCAGTATTCTCTTCATGTTCGTTAGTCGACGAACGCCAACCGCGCCGCGCCAAGCAAGCCCGCATCGTCCCCGCATTCAGCGCGCACAATCTTCACGCCGCAAGCCGCTATAGGAAAGGCCCGTTCCAGAATTTGCTGATGCATATGGCTCTCAAAAAGATCCCAACCGTTTGCTAAGCCGCCGCCAATTACGACGATTTGCGGATTAAGAACATTAATGAGACTTGCGAGGCCAATTCCCAAACAGACTCCCATTTGGCGGAAAACTTCAATCCCAAGTTCATCTTCTTCCATGCCGGCCTGATATATTTTTTCCGAAGTGAGATCCTCGGTGTTGTGTAGTACTGAATCTGGATAGCGTGGTCTGGCTTCGCGTGTCATGCGCACGACAGCAGTAGCTGACGCATAGACTTCAAGACAACCAGTGCTGCCACACGTACAGGGCACGCCGCCAAACGGATCAATGGCGATGTGGCCGATCTCTGCGGCCGATCCATTCGCGCCGCGCCATAGTTTTCCATCGAGAATGATTCCTCCTCCAACGCCTGTGCCCAGGGTTACGCAAATCAGCGTGCGATATCCGCGTCCTGCGCCCTGCCACACCTCGCCGATAGCTGCTGCGTTCGCATCATTCTCCAAAATCACGGGCCACTTGAGTTCGCTTTTCAAGGCGGCAGTCAAATGAAATCCGTCCAGACACGGGACGTTAGGAGCTTTGACTACGAAGCCCTCAGCCGCGTTAACGGTCCCCGGCACCGCTATCGAAACCGCCGAAATTTCGCCTCCCTGTTTAGTGAGCTCACTTTCACATTTACGGACAGCATCAACGAGTGCCCATATAATTTCGCTCGGCTTCTCTGCGTCCGGGGTCGACTGCATCTGCCGGCAGTAGATGTTACCGTGGTGATCGACGCAGCCCACGCGAAGATGAGTACCTCCAAGATCGGCTGCGAAAACAAGTTGTCGTTTAGTGTCACTCGATTCGGTTGTTGAATGATCTGTCAATTCTTTGCTCAGCCTTTCAGGTATCGAGCCAGTGTCGCACTTGGAGTCTCAATATTATGTCCCTGTTTGATGTTGATAGCGAGACGAATGAACTGCGCCATGGACCACGCCAGTGGAGTCGCTGAGCCAGTGCCTCGGCCAAAATGAAATTGGGCAGTTACATCGCTTCGATCCCAAACCTGTTCCGGGATCATTCGTCCGTCGTTGGCAAAAGCCATCATCGCGGCCAGCCGTTTTCGTGCGCTTGTCAGGTCTCCATGGGCGACGTCGTATTCGCCTCGTTCACCGCTGAGCAACGCCCACAGGCGTCCGGCGCCCCTGCGCCCGTCATAGTTCGTCCCGTCAGCCAGTTCGCCGTAGGCGTCGTGATTGTAACGATACCAACCTGAGCCCGCGGGGGTCTCCACTTTTATGAGCCTATCGAGAATTGTCAGCGACCTGGCTATTAAGGGATCGTCAGCCGGTTTGATTCCAAGTCGAACCAACTCCAGGAACCCGGCATCAACGATTTCGCGTTCGTCGTAAGTACCACCGCCGCTGTTGATTTCAATGCGCGCCCCGTCGTTCGGATTGCTGTTCTCAGTTACCCGCACAAAGTATTTTTCTTTAGCAAGAGGTCCATTTGATGTTGCCGTCCAATTCTCAACTCCGCGCGCCCAGGTGTCCGCTTTCTTCAAATATAAACCGGCAGAATCTTCGTCGTGGTTGAGGGCGGCGATCCGTGCCGCACAAACTAATCCGGCAATCTCCGCAGCTATAGTCGAGGGTGAGTAACCCGGCTTCTCTTCCCACCGTTCCTGCTCAGTGGCTGGCCCGCGGCGAAGTATGAAATCGGCGGCAGGCTTGATATGTTTCAGCCAAGTGGTTCGGTCACTACGCCGCAGTTGATAGGCGAGCACGAGCGGCAGCGCAACCTGGTCCATCTGTAACCCATCACCAATAATCCGGCCATCGATCCACGAATTTTGTGGAAAACTGCCATCCGGTTTTTGCTGAATGTTGAAAAGATAGTCCAGCGCGCGATTGGCTGAACGGCGATCCCCCATGGAAAAGAATGCTGTTGCTGCTTGATACAGATCCCGTGACCAGACTGCGTGATAGCCAGTGATTTTTGCCTCATTCGCATTAGGACCGCCACCCCATGGGATCGACGGCGAAGCGATTATTGCGCCACGATAAGTCTTGTCTTCAAGCGCTTTCAAAGTCATCGCCGCCATATTGAATTGCTGCTCGTACTTTGGTTCGACGTGGAACAATGATTTGACATATTGGTGCCAGCCCGCTTCGTATTCGCGGCGCGCCGATTCAAAACCCTTCCTAACCGATGCCTGCCCATTACTGATCGCTTCGGCTGGACTACGGCCGAAGCCAAGCACGATTGTGGCTCGCTTGCTGTGAGCTCCAACACCAAACGGGAGTTGAAAATTAACGCGCGCAGTTTGCACAACATTGCCATCACGCGCGCGCGGGTAAGCAATAAGGCGTCCAGTGCGTTGCAGTTGTGTCAGACCATCACTCGTGCCGAAGTATCCGTTTGCTTCATCGCTTAGGCTGGCGTCGACCATTGTCAACGCCGAAGCTTTGTCGGCGTCAGACGCGATCAGCCATTCTCCATTCAGCGACGCCGAATCGTGCATGCAGCTATTGTTCAGTGATGGATCATAGTAGACATAAAAGTTACAGCGGCACGGGCTAGCCTCGTTCCAGCGAAAGTTGACATCAACCAGGACAGAACTGTGCTCTGGATCGGTAACGTAGGTTTTCGTTATGGTGTAAGCGCCGTTCTTAGCGGTGTTGGTTTGACGAAAGCTTAGTGCCGCAGAGTCCAGGACCTCAATACGATGGATCGTGTCTTCAGCTTCAGTTTCGATGCGTTGACCAGCGGCATCCACGAAAACGAATTGCAGCATCTGCACATTCGGCACATCAAGTCGCGGATAATAGACCTCCGTCATCACTCCATTGTTAAGAGTAAACCACACCTTCGATGCGAGCGTGGTTGACGTTCCAAAACCGTTTTTGGCAGCACTGGGCCAGTGCGCATCCAAACCTGGGCCGCCGGGGGCATTGCTGTTGGTTGTCTGCCCGAACAAAGCTGTGCAACCCACGATCGATATTATGGAGATAAGAATAAAACGAAGCATCAGGATTTCTATTGGAAGCAAGCAAATCGCGGATGATCGATTGTGATTGCGAGTTACTTCGTGGCCCGCCGCAAGATTCGATAACCCCAAGCATCCAGTGAAAGCGATGGCAGAGGAACTGCGGGCTTCCTTGCCGTCTGAGCCGGGGCGGGTGCATCAGGAGGCAACGGCGGACTCACATCCGGCGTGATGTCGACAAACTTCGGACCGGCCGCGGTCGCGACTGAGCCAGTAAATGGTTGATTAGAAAAATTAATTGCCACGAGGACTTCTTCGTTTCCTGTCTTTCGCACATAAGTCAGGACCCGCGACTCGTCCGAATTACTCAGCCACTCAACCACGCCCCGTCTAATAGCGTTGCTAGATCTGCGCAACGCAATCATCTGCTTGTAGAAACGCGGAAACTCAGGACGCCTATCAGAAATGGACCAGAATACTGGCAACTTCTCAAACAAAGCAGGCGCGCCCGATTCTGTCGTATCGCCGACTTCCATACCGTTATACAAGAGCGGCACACCGTCGAGTGTGAACATCAAGGCGGACGCCGCCAGTGCGGCAGGTTCTCCAAAACGCGCCAGCGCGCGACGCTCGTCGTGATTGTCAGAGAAGCGCATGTGCAGCGAGCCTTTCGGCCAGGCATTGAATTCCTTCTCCCACTGCTCGCGCAAATCAGCAGCTTGCTCTCGGCCCTGCAAAACATTAGTTAGAGCAGTATGCAAAGGCCAGGAATAATCAAAATCAAACGCTTTCTCGAGCAGTTCTGGTTTGTGCCCTTCAGCGAGCATCACGATATTTGGTTTGATCTTCTCTAGCTCCGCGCGCGCGTTTTCCCAGAAATCGGTTGGTACTTCTTCTGCAACATCGCAACGAAAGCCATCGAGGTCGAATGCGCGAACCCAATATTTCAACATGTCGGTCATGTAGCGACGCAACTTTTGGTTCGCGTAGTTTAGCTCTGCGACGTCGGTCCAATCATGAGGGTAAGTGATGCGACCGTTCGCATCGTGTTCGTAAAAGTCAGGCCACTTCATCATGACGCTGTCCCACGATGTGTGGTTGGCCACAATGTCGATGATCACTTTCATTCCGCGCCGATGGGCTTCGCTAATGAGACGATGCAAGTCGGCGCTGGTTCCGTAGTCAGGATTAATGCCGTAGTAGTCGCGGACAGCATACGGGCTGCCGATAGATCCCTTTTTCTTTTCCTGACCAATGGGATGAATCGGCATCAACCAGATCATGTTGACGCCAAGGTTCTCTAGATCGTTGAGACGCGCCGTGATGCCGTTGAAGTTTCCCTGCGATGAGAATGCACGCGGAAAGATTTCGTAAATCACTCCGTCTCTTACCCAATCGCGTGTGGGGCGGGCCTGTGCCTGCGCAAAGTTGCGCGATTGTTGGGCGGGGGTGCCGGCCCCTTGAGCAGCAAAGAAAAGGACTAGTATTGCCAGCACAAATTTATGAAGTGAAGGCGGTTTCCTTCTCATCTCACAAAACCTCTTGCGGTAATTCGTTGGTTGGCGACAAACCCGTCAATTCTGATCAATCAAGCCGGTACTTGGTACCGGTTGCACCGACTCCGGAACCGTAAACAGTTCGTGCCGGTCCGCGTCGATTACCGCTTCCTCCGGAGTATTCTTGTCCGCAACGTCCTTCACCAGCAGAACACTGATCGCCGCCAAAGTCAGGAAGACGCCACCAGCCATCACCACATACATCGGGGACCTTGGGTTGTCCGGGCCGAAGATCGCACGGATAACAGGACCAAAGGCAAACGACGCAATGATCTCCGGTATCACGATAAAGAAGTTAAAGATGCCCATGTATACGCCCATGCGCGCCGCTGGCAAAGCGCCAGAGAGAATCGCGTAAGGCATTGATAGAATCGAAGCCCAGGCGACCCCAACACCTATCATCGTCAATAACAGAATGCTTTTGTCGTGAATGAAAAAGACCGAGAGTAATCCGGCCGCGCCACAAAGCAGCGAAATAGCATGGACAGTTTTCCTGGTCGTTGCGCGCGCGAGTGGCGGCAACAGAAACGCCACCACAAAGCAAGTGATCGAATAAATCGCAAAGGCATTACCACCCCACGCCTGGCCATCGGTAAAGCGAGGATCTTTTTCATTCACTGCCCCGAAGATGTGATACGAAGTCATTAAGCCAAAAAACATCCACATACAAAACAAACCCAGCCAGGTGAAGAACTGCACTACCGCCAACTGCTTCATGGTTGTCGGCATTTCCCGAAAAGCAGAAAGGACCTCCGCCAACGCCGCGCTAAAGCCTTTATGTTCTTTCCGTTTTCGATCAAACTCGGCCATGTTTTCCGGGGGAAATTCTTTTGTCGTAATCACAGTCCAAAGAACGCAAACCAAAAATGCGACTGCTCCGATCTTGAACGAATAGCTCACACTGGCTGGTATAACGCGAACCGCCTCGTTAGCGACATCGACTCGGCGTTCATCAACGCCCAGGCGGCGAAAGATATAGGGCAGCGCGTTCGCTAAGGTCGCCCCGATTCCGATAAAAAAACTTTGCATGGCGAATCCGGCGGTTCGCTGATCGACATTCAACTTGTCGGCAACAAAGGCGCGAAACGGCTCCATGCTGACGTTAATGCTGGCATCCAAAATCCACAGGAGACCGGCGGCCATCCATAACATTCCCGAATCGGGCATGAAGAATAGAGCGATGCTGGCGAGGATGGCGCCCGTCAAGAAATATGGCCGTCGACGGCCCAACCTGTTCCAAGTGCGGTCGCTCATCGAACCAATGACTGGTTGAACGAGCAAACCAGTAACCGGACCAGCGAGCCAAAGAATCGGGACTTGTTCAGGCTTGGCGCCGAGGTAGGTATAGATACCGCTCATGTTGGCGAGTTGCAGGCCCCAACCAAACTGGATCCCGAGGAAGCCGAAACTCATGTTGAAGATCTGCCAGAAACTCAAGCGTGGTTTTTGC
>JBDUCB010000027.1:0-24079 GCA_040003695.1 bacterium | reverse complement strand
ACAAAGCCTAGGATCACATGCGGCCAACCGAGGCCCAGCATCAGCATTTTGTAGCCCAGGCTGGACCACAGTGAATACATCAAAATGATCGCGCCGAGCGTTAGCCCCAGCGTAATGATTATCGGGCGTAGACCGGTGGCAACGCCCGCCAAGGCTGGCTTTCTATCTAAGACAACTGCGTTGGAAATTGAATCCATTGGATATGAGTTTGAATTGATCGGTTAATTCTTGAGCGCCCGCGACAAGAACCCGAGGTTAGCCGACTGCGCCCGCTGCTTGCAAACTAAAACCACCGCCATTACTCACCTGTCCATATTTGAATTTCTCTGCGTTTCCTCAGCGTGCTCGGCGTCTCGGCGGTTAATTATTTCAGGAACAGTCACCGCCGCGGCGCAGAGGTCGCAAAGTTTGCGCAGAGAAAAACCAAAATTGCGACGTCACATGAGCAGCGTCAACGCTTTCGGAGGGCTAAAATCCAAGGTATGATGAATTGCTCGCTTAATACATCTCTATCGTCGTTAAGACCTAATGCCCTCAGGTAAAACTCAACCAGCGCGCGGCATGCGCGATTTTCTTCCCGCCGATGTGCGGCGCCGTCAGTACGTCATCAATATCATCAAGGACGTTTACGAGCGCTATGGCTTTGAGCCGCTGGAAACGCCCGCGGTCGAAAATATTGAGACGCTGCTGGGCAAGTACGGCGAAGAAGGGAATCAACTCATCTTCAAGATTCTCATGCGCGGCGAACATGAGAAGACAGGACAAGCCGACCTGGCACTGCGTTATGACCTGACCGTCCCGCTCGCGCGCGTCGTCGCGCAATATCAAAACGAGCTGCCAAAATTTTTCAAACGCTATCAGATTCAACCTGTCTGGCGCGCAGATCGTCCGGCGCGTGGCAGGTTTCGCGAGTTCTACCAATGCGACGTTGACGTGCTTGGCTCCCGCTCGATGGTGGTCGAAGCTGAGATTTGCGCGGCCGCAAGTGAAGTGCTAACGAAGCTCGGTTTCAGCGATTTTGCAATTCGTCTTAATCATCGTTCTGCGTTAACCGGTTTATTGCAGGCGGCCGGCATACCGTTGGATAAACACAGTGGGGCATTAATCGCGCTCGACAAGTTGGACAAGATAGGTCGTGACGGCGTCGCAAACGAATTTAGAGAGCGAGGCATTGAGGCGACGGCCGGCGAAAGCTTGTTGAAGTTTTTTGCGGAGTTGAAGTCGCTGGATCGAACGGCAGACATCGCGGCGAATGACGCAGCGAGCCAAAAACGCAAGGCACTAAACACCGCCATACTCGGTCGTTTAGTGGAATTTCTTCAAGCCAATGAGTTAGGGGCTCGGGGCGTTGATGAGTTACGCCTGGTCCTGAAATATGCCGAAGCCGGCAGCACCGCAGCGCGGATTGAGATCGATCCCAGCCTGGCCCGTGGCCTGTCTTACTACACCGGCGCAATCATGGAGATTAACGTCAAGGACCTGCCGGGTAGTCTTGGCGGTGGCGGCCGTTACGACAATCTGGTGGGCATGTTTCTCGGTAAGGACGTACCTGCGTGTGGTTTTTCTTTGGGACTGGAGCGAATTATTGTTGTGATGAGTGAACGCGAAATGTTTCCGACTCTGCTGATTTCATCGCCCGCGGATTTGATGGTCGCGATTTGGAATGAGGACTCCGCTGGAGAATCAATCGCGCTCGCAACTGAACTACGAAACCGGGGATTGCGCATCGATCTTTATCCTGAAGCTGACAAGCTGGCGAAACAATTCAAGTATGCATCGTCCCGCGAGATTCCCTTTGTCGCAATCATTGGCGATGAGGAACGAGAGCGCGGTGAGGTTGCGATCAAAAACATGAAGACGGGCGAGCAGCGAGCTGTTAAGCGCGACGATGTAGCGGCGGTATTACGCATTGCTTGAATGCCTCGCAGCGACCCGGCGAAGCCGGCAAGAGCATAAAGCCTTGGAGCCCCAGGACGACGGGCCATACTCGACGAGAATGAGCCCGCGAAGCGGGCGGCAGAAAAAGTAAGTACTGAGCGCAAATCAATATTGAATATGGCGGATGTTAATCATTGAAGCATACTCTCGCCCGCTTTGCGGGCTCTATCGCAAACGATGTGCGTAGCCCTGGGGCTTACGCCCCAGGCTCTATGCTTTCAACTGCTTCGCAGGTTAAGACCGCGAACATCTGTTGAGGCGGACGAAATCGGGAGCGAGACGACACTACAAAGCATATGAACGAATCACTCGGCCAACATTATCTCGAAGATTCAATTGCGAGCCTGTGTGCCTACAAGAAGATGGCGGAGAAGGCGCTGGACCAGCTTGCAGACCAAGAATTTTTTAGCACGCTCGATGAAGAGGGAAACAGCGTTGCCGTGATCATGAAGCACATGGCCGGCAACATGTTTTCGCGCTGGACCGACTTTCTGACGACCGATGGCGAGAAGCCGAATCGTAATCGCGACATGGAGTTTGTAATTGATCCAAACACCACCGTCAAAGAACTGCGTGATTACTGGGATAGAGGTTGGCAGTGTGTTTTCGCTGCGCTTGAGCCGCTCGATGCTGACGATTTGATGACAAGAGTGATGATTCGTGGCGAAGAGCATACCGTCGCGCAGGCTATTAACCGGCAACTGATGCACTATGCGGATCACATCGGACAGATCATTTTTCTGGCGAAACATTTTCATGCGCACAACTGGAAGTCATTGAGCATTCCGCGCAATCCTTCCGCACAATTCAATGCTTATGTCCAAAACCAACCAAGCGCAACTGATACTGGAGAGCGTTTGGATGAAGCTGTAAAGTTTGACCAGGAGCAAAAGGTTGACAAGCGTTAATGTTTCAATAAACGCGATAGAGTTTCGTGTCCTCGGGCTCAACCATGTGAACTTAACCGTGCCCGCGCACCTCGAAGAAGCGGCCAAACATTTCTATGGAACCGTGCTGCGATTGAAGCAAGTCCCCAAGCCTGCTGGTCCAAGGCAGAACATCGGCGCCTGGTATGAGCTCGGCGGGGTGCAGCTTCACTTATCGGTCGAAGATGAAGCAATGAACACGGCGAGCGACCGTCACGTTTGTTACGTTGTGGAAGACATCGCTGTCGCCGAGCGCCATCTTCGCGAAGCCGGCGCGGATATCATTTCCGATCCGCGTCCGATTACCGGTGTGAAGCGCTTTTATGTTCGCGATCCGGGCGGCAATCTGATCGAACTTACGCAGGGGCTAAACTGAATCCTTATTGTTTTCCAAGCCGCAGTAACAAGTGCAGCAGCCACACATGGGCCAATTGCTTGGGCCTTTTCAACAGCGTTTCGGTAGAATCGATCTATGCTCGATCATCTCGGAAATTTGCAGCGAACGCATTCGTGCGGATCATTACGCGCATCTGATGTTGGCGCGAAGGTGACGCTGATGGGCTGGGTGGCGCGCCGGCGAGATTTTGGCGAACTCACCTTCATCGACCTGCGCGATCGCGACGGCATCACGCAAGTTGTTTTCAACTCCGAGGATGCACCTGAAGCACATGCGAAAGCGAAAGAATCGCGGAGTGAATTCGTGATTGCGGTTACCGGCAACGTGGTACTGCGCGATGAAGCTTCGCGCAATCCAAAACTGCCGACTGGCGAAGTTGAGGTCCAGGCGCGCGAGCTTTACTTGCTGAATGACGCGCGCACGCTGCCATTCCAACTCGACTCTTCCGTCGATTCACTCGCCAGTGAAGATTTGCGTTTGAAGTATCGCTATCTTGATCTGCGCCGGCCGCAGCTTCAGGCTAACTTGCGTCTGCGTCACCGTGTATTGCGCGAGATTCGCAGCTACATGGACGCGCAAGGTTTCACCGAAATTGAAACGCCGATTCTGATTAAATCCACGCCTGAAGGCGCGCGCGATTACATCGTTCCTTCGCGCGTGCAGCCGGGAAAGTTTTTTGCTTTGCCACAATCGCCGCAGTTGTTCAAGCAGTTATGCATGATCGCCGGCCTGGATAAATATTTTCAGATAGCCCGCTGCTTTCGCGATGAGGATCTGCGCGCTGATCGCCAACCCGAATTTACTCAGCTTGATTTGGAAATGAGTTTTGCCACGCTCGATCAAATTTATGCGGTGACGGAAGGATTGTTCGCGCGCATTTTCAAATTGATTGGGGTTGAGCTGCCGCTGCCGTTTCCACGGTTTAGTTATGCAGAGGCGATGGGGCGCTGGGGTTCCGATAAGCCGGACCTGCGAATCGATGGCATGGAGTTGCAGGATCTTTCGCCGGCACTTGCAGGGACTGCATTTGCTCCTTATGCGGTGGCGCTGGGCGCCGGCGGAGAAGTGAAGGGAATGGTCATAAGCGGCGGCGCTGGGCTTTCGCGAAAGGTGCTGGACGAGTTGCAGGAATTCGCGAAGCGTTATGGGGCGACTGCGCTCGCATGGATCAAGCTTGGTGATGAAATCAGTTCATCGCTGATGAAAGCTTTGGGCGCGGAAAGTGTGACAGCTTTGGCGTCGGCGGCGGGGGCGAAAAAGGGCGACGCGATTTTGATCGTTGCCGGCAAGGCGAAAACAGTGGCGGCAAGTTTGGGAGCCTTGCGAAATGAAGTGGCGCGGCGCGAGAAGTTGATTCCGGCAAATGCATACGCGCCACTGTGGGTAACTGAGTTTCCAATGTTTGAGTATCACGAGGACGATGGCCGCTATTACGCGATGCATCACCCGTTCACTTCACTGTTGGATGAAGACTTGCCTTTGCTTGAACGTGCCGTTGAAGGCGGCGAAACAGACTTGCTGGGTAAACTGCGAACCAAAGCCTACGATCCGGTTATCAATGGAGTCGAGTTGGCCAGCGGTTCCATTCGTATACACCGGCGCGACGTGCAGCGCCTTGTCTTTAAAGCGCTTGGCCTGACAACGGAAGAAGCGCGTTCACGCTTCGGCTTTTTTCTCGACGCGCTCGAGTATGGCACGCCGCCACATGGTGGCATCGCGCCCGGCATCGAGCGTTTGCTGATGGTGCTGGTGCCCACCGAGAATATTCGCGATGTGATGGCGTTTCCAAAAACAGCTTCAGCCACCGACTTGATGATCGATGCGCCGGGTGAAGTTGATGCGAAGCAACTCGAAGAGTTGCATCTGAAGATCGTTGATAAGCAGTAAGCCCAAAACTATGATCCGCAGATTACGCAGATTACACAGATGTAAAACGAACTATTTGCGTCGGGTCTTCTTCATCTCCTTGCTGAGGCTTTGTAATTACTGAATCTGTGAAATCTGCGTAATCTGCGGAAAGGCTTTTGCAGCTCCTTCCGAATCATGAGAATAACGCTCTCGCATCAACCAGATTAGCAATGGTCACTCTCAGCGATGTGCATCGCCGACAAATTTTTTCTTTTGCTAGAGAGGCTGCTCCTGACGAGTGTTGTGGCTTGATAGGAGGCCACGACAGTTACGCGAAAAGCATTTATCCACTCCGCAACGTCGCGGAGAATCCTCAAGTTGCGTATGAAGCTGCTCCGGAAGATCTTTTCGCGGCGCAGCGTCAAATGCGTGAACGGGGGGAACAATTACTCGCCATTTATCATTCTCATCCACGGGCGACCGAGCCGCAGCCGTCCGAGACCGATGTGCGTTTGGCCTATTATCCGCAAGCAATCTACTTCATTATCGGGTTGGCCGGGGCGCAACCAGTGATGCGCGCGTTCAGGATTTCCGAATCCGAGGGGCATTGGGACGAGGTTGAGTATGCCATCGCGGGCGAGTAAGATTGAACCAACCTAAAGACAACATCGTAGAGACTGTCAATGGAGACAAAGAGGGGTAAATACGATACCAATCCGCTCGATCCCGATTTTGTAAAGAACGCTGAAAAAGCGCGGGACGAAGGCGGTGATGGACCAGCAACGCAGCCGATGCAGGGAACAACTCGCGAGGTTGGTTCCCCGCCGGAAGACGCACGCGCCAACGCTTACTCTGAAGCTCCCACGAGGCGTTACGACAAAGCCTCTCTGGAAGCGTCCTATCCTTCAGTTTTTGTGCCGCCTACTTATTCGCCACCGGCGCCTTATCAAGCGGCGCCGCTCACCGCTCATCCACTAACAACGCAAAGACCCGGTTCACGATCCGTTGCCGGTATCGGCTTGTCGGAAAAATGGGCCATGGTGCTGCCGTACACGCCATTCTATATCGGTGTCGTAGTATCCCTTTTGGAGCTCTTTTTGGTTCCCAGAAGCGAAGCCAAAGTTCGCTTTCATGCGTCGCAAGGTTTGGCGCTGCACGTTGCGATTTTGGTGTTGCAAACTGCTTTCGCGGTCGTCGGCGCGATCACCAGTACAAGTGCCGGGAGTTCGCTATTCAAGGTAGCAGCCTTCATCTTTCTGATTATGTCCATGATTCGTGTCAAGAAAGGCAAGCCGCATCATATTGGCGCGCTCGCCGAGCCTGCAGCCTGGTTCAACGATCATATCGAATTGAAAAGATCCTGAGTTCGAGCTTGGGTACTGGCACTGGCATTGCAGCGACGACATGAGGAGGCTTTGCCAGTAACGATTGTTGAATCTTCGAACCGAAATCGTTCTCAAAGACGCTAACGATGTTGCGTTTTGGTTCAGCTATGGGTCGTGCCTCGCAACATTTTGGCAACAGAGAACGGGCAAACGCAGACTTTCCCTGACTCATCAAACAGAAGCCAAGCCAGAGGCTCTCTTCCCTAAATGGCATGAATACGGTGATAGCACTAATTCCGGGGAGGTTGGGCCAATAAACGCTAGAGCGGCACAATCTCAAGGTTGGCCGCTCTTTTCTTTGGCTCGATTTGAGTTTGAGTTTCGGCAGCGTCGATTTGGAGGAAACAAATGATTAGAAAAAACTATTACAGTCTGCAGCGAGTGATGGCCCTGCTGGCGGCGTTTGCAATTTTTGCAATGCCTATTTCAGTTTTTACACAAACAAAAATCAGCTATCACAGCAACAAGTATAAACCGAGTGATGACGTAAAAGTTGGTCGCCAGGCAGCGGCCGAAGTTGAACAGCAGATGCCGATTCTGAATGACGCGCAAACTACAAATTACGTGTCGCGCGTTGGCATGCGCCTGGTCTCGGCGATTCCGCCGGAGTTTCAGCATCCCGAATTTCAATACTATTTCAAGGTCGTGAACGCCAGCGACATCAACGCGTTCGCATTGCCGGGTGGTCCAATGTATGTGAACCGCGGCATGATCCAGGCGGCCCGCAACGAAGGTGAGATGGCCGGCGTAATGGCCCACGAGTTGAGCCACGTCGCCTTGCGTCACGGCACCGCGCAGGCGTCCAAAGCGCAGAAGTATGGTTTGCTGGCCGGCATTCTTGGCATCGGCGGACAAATTCTTGGCGGGCCGGCCGGCGCCGCGGCACAAATTGCCGGACAGGGAGTTGGCGTCTACTTTCTAAAATTCAGCCGTGAGTATGAAACTGAAGCCGATCTACTCGGCGCGCAGATCATGGCACGGGCCGGTTATGACCCGCACGATCTGGCAAACATGTTCAAGACCATCGAAGCGCAAAGTGGCGGAGGCGGCGGAGGTTTTCTGAGCGACCATCCTAGTCCAGCGAATCGCTATGCGCGCATCAATCAGGAAGCAACATATCTGCGAGTGGTGAATCCGGTGCGTGACACGCGCGAGTTTTCGCAGGTTCAGGCGCGACTGAGAGGCATGGGACGAGCGCCATCAATGGCAGAGATTGCGCGCAGCGGTCAACGCAATCCAACCGGCGAGACGCCGGGCAACTATCCCAACAATCCACCGCGCGGTAATGTTGGTTATCCATCAACGCGTTATCAGAACTATTCGGAATTCGGCGGCGCATTGCGGGTCAGCGTGCCCAACAATTGGCGTGAGATCGGCGGCAGCAATGACGTTTGGTTCGCTCCCGAAGGCGGCTATGGCGGATACCAAAACCAGCCCGTTTACACGCATGGCGTAAACTTTGGCGTGTTCCAGCCACAAAGCAATGACCTGCAACAGGCGACCAACGAATTTATTAGTAACCTGGGCCAGGGCAATGGAAACCTGCGCCAGCGTGGTGGCTTCCAACGCACCACGGTTTCAGGAAGAACAGCCTTATCGATGACGCTCAACAACGTCAACGAAGCAACCGGCCAATCGGAAATCGTGACTGTGGTTACGACGCAGCTACGCAACGGTCAGCTCTTCTACATGATTGCAGTCGCGCCAAATAATGATTTCAGTTCTTTCCAAGGCGCTTTCAGCAACATTCTTCGATCCGTGCAGTTGAACGACTAAGGTCGTCAACGTGCTTCAGTAACAAAGGCCCGCTTTCGAGCGGGCCTTTTTTGATTCATCAACTATTTACGATTCACGATTCACTGCCTTTGGCTTCCTGCCAAAGCAATTCCATCTCATCCATGGTCATTGAATCAAATGATCGATCGTGGCTGCGCAGGGTGGCTTCGATGTAACCAAAGCGGCGGCGAAACTTGCGGTTGGTGAGTTTCAAAGCCGCCTCTGGCTCAACATGCAGGTGGCGGGCAATGTTTGTTGCGGCAAAGAGCAAATCGCCAATCTCCTCGCGCACGCGCGTGTGATCAGCTTCGCTATTTGAAGTCGCATGCGTTGCAATCGCAGCGCGCAATTCGCCCATCTCTTCTTCCAGCTTGGCGAAGATGTCTTCAATAGTCCTCCAGTCAAAACCTACGCGCGCAGCTTTGGTTGAAAGCTGATGGGCTTCCATAAGCGCCGGCGTCTTTGTTGACACTCCATCTAAGAGCGACGCATTGCGTTCCGTCTTGCCGGCCTCACGTCGCTCCTCGGCCTTCATCGTTTCCCAATTGCGCAGCACGGTAGCCGAGTCGTTTGCCTCTGTGTCCGCGAACACGTGCGGATGCCTGCGCACCATCTTCGTATGAATCGCGTCGGTCACATCGTTAATAGAAAAGTCACCGCGTTCTTTTGCTAATTGCGCATAAAACACGATCTGAAATAATAGATCGCCAAGCTCATCACGCAGTTCCGCAGGCCGTCCTTCGCGTGCTTCCTCGACCGCTTCAAACGCTTCGTAAGCCTCTTCCAGCAGCATCGGCGCGAGCGTCCCGTAAGTTTGTTCGCGATCCCAGGGACAGCCTTCAGGCGATCGCAACCGTTCCATCAGTTTGATCAGATCGTCAAAAGTTGCAGGCATGCCGGTAGTCTAAAGTCCAATGTCCAAAGTCCAAAGTCAAAACTCTTAAAGTGGATCGACGAATACAGAACCGGGAGCGGTAGCGACCGGGTGAAATAGGCTACTACGGTTTCGGAATCGCTGTCTTGCGACGGTGGGAGGCGGATGCTACCATCGACTGCAAATCAAAATTCAATAATAGCTATTGGTATGCAGTGCTTTGTTTGCGCTGCGCGCCGGTGAGGTTCAGGGTAAATGAGCGAGGAACAAACCAATTTCAAAGTTACGGATCGCCGGCTTTTCAACGCGGACGGGACACCGAGAGAATTAAGCCCGGAAGAAAAGGCACAAGCAAAGCCGGAAGTAAAACCGCTAACCAGCGAACCTATTCAATCGAGCACGCCCGCCACGGAACCCCCAACCGCTGCTCCGCCGTACGCGAGTGCATCCGAGGAACGGGAAGCTGACACGTTGGAAGATATGGAAATACCCGGCGCCAACGATCCGGCGAGCTTCGCCAACTTTCTGATGTCGATCGCGTCGAATGCCGCTTCGTCGCTCGGAATGATAGAACATCCAGTTACGCGCAAGCGCGAAGTGGACCAGGAACTTGGAAAGCACTGGATTGACGTGCTGGGGATGCTGCAAGACAAAACGCGCAACAATCTAACTCCTCAGGAACAACAGATTCTTGAAGGCCTGCTTGCCGACCTGCGCATGCAATATGTTTCACTCGCCAATGCAACCACGCAAAAAGCACCGCGCGCATTCTCCAGTGGCGACATCACCGGCGGCAGCTAAAGCCGTAAATCGTGAATCGTGAATCGTAAATAGTTTCTGCCTTCCTCTTCATTTAACTTAATTCGCGCACACCCCTTTTAACGATTCTGATTTTACGATTCACGATTTACGATTTACGATTCACGAACATGAAACTGACCTTCCTCGGCACCGGCACCTCCACAGGCGTACCTTCAATTGGCTGTGAATGCGAGACCTGCGTTTCAAACGACACGCGCGACAAACGTTTACGAGTTTCAGTTCTAATCGAGCATGCCGGCCAGTCGGTTTTGATTGATACCTCCTCTGACTTTCGCCAACAGGCTTTGCGTTATGGATTGAAACGGCTGGATGCTGTCCTGATCACTCATTGTCATGCCGATCACATTTTTGGTCTCGACGACATTCGCCCACTGAACTTTCGCTACGGCGCGTTAGGGCTTTACGCAAATGAACGCGCCTGGGTCGATATCCGCCGCATCTTCAAATACATCTTCGAACCTTCGCATTTTGGCGGCGGCCTGCCACAGGTTATCCCCCACACAGTCGCGGGTGGCGCGCAGTTTTGCCTTGCAGAGGATTTGCTTATCACGCCGCTCGAAGTGATTCATGGACGACTACCAGTAATGGCTTACCGACTCAACGATTTTGCTTATGCAACGGATCTCAGCGAGATTCCGCCGGAAACCATGGACCAGATGCGCGACCTTGACGCGCTGGTGCTCGACTGTTTGCGATTCAAGGAACACCCCACGCATTTGTGGGTAGACAAGGCACTGGAATACATCGAGAAAATAAAACCGCGCCGAGCTTATTTGACGCACATCGCCCATGACGTAAAGCATGCGCGCGACTCGGCAAAGCTTCCGGCAGGAGTCGAGTGGGCTTACGATGGGCTGGTGGTGAGTGATGAGTGATGAGTGATAAGAAGCTGGTCCAAATTCCAATGTTCAAGATCCAACGCCAATGCACGCTTCAAAGTTCTTAGGATCTGAACACGGCGGTGCTCCAAGACATTGGACGTTGGACATTGGATTTTGGACATTGCTGATATGAGACTATTTCACGGAACGGACAACGCGGAAATCCAAAGGCCAACCGTTCTAACGTTGGGCGTTTTTGATGGCCTCCATCTGGGCCATCAGTTGATCATGCGTACGGTCGCGGAAAGAGCGCGGGCCGCCGGCGCGGTGCCGACGGTGGTCACTTTCGATCCGCATCCGCGAGCAGTGCTGCACCCGGAATCCGCGCCACCGCTACTGCAAACTCTCGATCAAAAAGTCGAAGGCTTTGGTGTGCTTGGCATTGAGCAAACAATTGTTATTCGCTTTACACCGGAGTTTTCCCAAATTCGCGCGGAAGACTTTCTGCGCGATGTGGTCAAAGATCGGCTGCACGCAAAAGAAGTATATCTGGGTCGCGGCTTCGCGTTTGGACATAACCGCGAAGGCAATATCGAACTGCTGCGCCGCGTCAGCAATGATTTGGGCTTCATCGCTGACGAGGTACCTGAAGTGCGTTTGCGAAATCAACGAGTGAGCTCAAGTCGTGTTCGCCAGTTGCTCGCAGACGGAAATGTAAATCTCGCCCGGCGTTTGTTAGGAAGGCCATACGGTGTGGAAGGGCAGATAGAACGTGGCGCGCGACGCGGCGCCAGTCTCGGTTTCCCGACAGCCAACCTGCACCCTCACAATCGCGTCATACCCCGGAACGGTGTATATGTCACCGGCGCACTAGTTGAAGGTGAATGGCGACGCAGCGTAACAAATGTGGGGGTGCGGCCGACTTTTGGCAGCGCGTCGGAACCTTCAGTCGAGACTTTCGTAATGAATTGGGCGGGCGATTTATACGGTGACGTAGTTCGCGTCCGCTTTCTACACCGGTTGCGCGACGAACGAAAGTTTAGCTCGATTGGGGAATTGACAGCGCAGATCGAGAACGACGTGCAACGCGCCCAGAATTATTTTGCACGACAACCGGTGAAGTGTTCTTTATCGATGGTTTAGACTTACATTTGTTTAGAGGCCGGCGTTGCCCGCCGATGTCTCGTAGAACTTAGAGGCGGGCGTTGCCCGCCGAACTCGCGTTAGAAACAATGAAGATTGAACAACTAATTCCGGCGCCTTTAGTGAAACGGAACGGAAATGGCCACAAGCCGGCCATCAGTTTGTTGACCGAAGGCACCCACGGTCCGAATGCCGCGCCGCTTACCGACGAACTGGTGGATACCATCCTCGCCGGACGCGGCTTGCGCGGCTGGTTTCGTGCTGTGCGAGTTGCCAAAGTTCTGGGATTGTTTACGCTCTATCTCTTCCTCGATACCTACGATGTCCGCGCCGACTTCAATCGCCGCATGGAGACGCGCAAGCGTGACGCGAATTCCCTCAGGCATTGGCCCACGCGTTTGCAAGCACGAACTCGCGCGTTTGCGCTCGCCAGTCTAGACAAAACGATTCGACTGCTGCGTCTGATCATGTTTCGCGGTCGGGAAGGCTCGCAGAATAAAGCGGCACGACTCGAGCAGCAAGCTGCATGGCTGCGCGCGAGTTTGATCGACCTCGGCCCGACCTTTATCAAGATTGGTCAAACGCTCGGCACGCGAGCGGACTTGTTGCCGCTTGCTTACGTAAAAGAGCTGGCTACGCTTCAGGATAACGTGCCTGCGTTTCCGACTGCCGACGCGTTTGCGCGCGTTGAAGCCGAGCTAGGAAAAAGCGTGAAGGATTGTTATGCAGAAATTGATAACGAGCCAATTGCGTCAGCCTCGCTGGGTCAGGTTTATCGCGCGCGGTTGTTCTCGGGTGAAGAGGTTGCCGTCAAAGTTCAGCGGCCGGATCTCGAACGAATCATCAGCTTCGATGTGGCCATTCTTCATCGGCTCATTAGAGTAATGAACCGCGTCTTTCCTAAAGCGAACGAGAACGCTGATTGGGAAGGTATGTTGCGCGAGTTTCACGCTACCGTTTTCGAAGAGATGGACTATGTGAAGGAAGGGCGCAACGCAGATCGGTTTCGCTATAACTTCCGCACCTGGCGAGCGGTTCGGGTACCAAAGATTTACTGGTCACACACCAGCACAAAGGTGTTGACGCTGGAATTCATACGCGGAACTAAGGTCGTCGATATTGAAGCGTTGCGCGCGCGCCGCATCTCACCAGTTAAAGTGAATCGTCTGTTGGTGCGCAGCTACCTGAAGCAGTTGCTGGAAGATGGATTCTTTCATGCCGATCCGCATCCGGGAAATCTGCTTGTAATGGATACAGGGCACCTGGCATTTTTCGACTTTGGTATGGTGGGCCGAATCGATGCGAAGCTACAAACGCAAATGATCGATGCGTTCTTTCATGTGGTTGAACGCAACGTGCAGGGATTGGGTCAGGACATCATCGATCTCAATTTCCTGAAGCCCGGCGTCGATCCGGAAACAGTACGACCGGTCGTTGAGAGGCTTTTTAAGGTTTATCTGAACTTGAAGCTGGGCGAAGTCAATTTTAAAGAACTCACATACGATCTGGCGGAGGTCGTCTACGAGTATCCCTTCCGGTTGCCGGCAAACTTCACTTACATCATGCGCGCGCTGATGACGCTGGAAGGCATCGGCATCGTCACCGATCCGGAATTCAGCTTTTTCGAGACTGCCAAACCCTACGCGAAAGAATTCATGCTGCGACGTGAGGGGCGCAAGTTTGGAAAATTCATTTTCGACAAGATAGCTGGCCGTGAGAACGGCAACGGCGGCATTGAATGGTCACGCGTCTGGAAACTCACCCGGATGGCCGCCCAGATATATCTTGGGTAAACCAAAACGCAAGGGCCTCCAAACTCAAGCAATTACTGGGAGCGCGGGCGTCTCGCCCGCAATGAGCGCGCAGCGCGAAGAATCGCCGCTAAAGTCCGTTCACCTCGGTTTCTTAAACCGGGCACTACTGTAAGGCCAGTCTTCCGGCTTAAGACACAATCCGGCCTTCACCGGATTGTTCTCTATGTACTTAACAGTTCTCTCAAAATGTTGTTCATTGCGAATGTAGCGGTCGAAATAATCTTCGATCCAAAACTGGCCGCCTCGGTGCAGCATTTTGTTTGCCTCATGCGACGTAAAGGACTTAAGTGAGTGAAGAATATCGCTCAACTCGTATTTCTCGAAACGTGTCATTAAGGAATGAACATGGTTTGGCATCACTACCCAGGAGAAGATCCGGTATCTGATGCCGTCAAACTTAAGCAGCGAATCTTGAACCATGCTAGCCACTTGAGGAATTTTCAGAAAGGACTCACCGTACCCCTGATCTAAATAGCTTTCAATGCGCTTCTGCAAAACGATTCTTTCCTGTTCGTACTTCATTGACTTTAGCTCTTCCCGCCAGCGCAGGATAACCTTCTTCGGTATAGAGCCTGTGAGATGAAACGTGATGAACTGCGGCATCGCTCGACCATCAAAGTGGGGCAAGTAGCCGCGGCTGCGCCAGCCCGCGGCGCGAAGTTCCTCTTGATGACGATCGTCAAACAGCGGCACGCGCGCAATGTTAGGGCAGACTCTGATTGTTATCGAGAGCAGAGCGCGATTGAGAGATTCAATTCATTGCAAGACTTCTTGTTCGCGCTTCGCGCTCATTGCGGGCGGGACGCCCGCGCTCCCAGTATTCGCGTCCTCGGTTTTGGTAGTTACTTGTAAGAGATCGCGTTGAAGAACAACGGATAGGTTGCGAGCGATTGGCCGCGGTACTGCGGACGGAAGCCGAAAAGAATGATGCGCCCTTTGCCTATTGCTACCTCCATCAGCGCTGCTTTTCCTTTAATGCGATTACCTCCAAGTAACCAACCGGACAGCAGGGGATCTTTGTTTGTTGGATAACGCGCGATGACGCGCACGTTTGATGGCGACATCTCGATTGCGGAGCCCTCCCTCACGGTCGGGCTACTGCCCCGAATATTGCCTGCGGGCGGGACGCCCGCACTCCCAGGAATCACGTCAAACACTGGCGAATCTTCAACCCAGGCAATTGACTCTTTGGGCATGCCCGACGCGATCAGACTGGAAGTATCAAGCTCGATCCGCAGGATGGAGCCCGGCACAAAGAATTCTTTTTCCGATAAGTCTTCAGTCACATCTCGCAGCGGGAGTTTGAATTGTTCGATCGCAAAGTCCGAAGCGCGATTCAAACAAACCAGTGTGCCACCTTGCTCGACAAATTCGCGCAGTGCTTTTACTCCAGCTGGCCCAAGTCCCCCGGTGTATTCCTTCGGCATCGTTCCCAGCGTGTAGCCATTAAGAATTCTTCCCGGCGCCTGATCGGGTATCACGATTGAATTGTATTTTGCCTTTAAGTCACCGGCTCGCATCTCGGCATCTTCAACTGAAGAGTATTTGTAATGTTCCTGGTCCAACACCCAGCGGCTCCAACCTTCATCGATAGCCGCAACGTGGGATTTGTAAATGCCAAGCTTCTCCTCAATTTCGCCGAAGCCGGTGCAACTACCTGTTCCACCCTTTTTAGGCAATCTATATCGAAAGGGTTGATTAATAAATCGCACCTCCACGCCCAGCAAAAGCGACAGCGTGTGGGCTGTAACGTCATAAGGCGAGATGGGATGGCCCGAAGCGTCGCGCAAGTCGGGGTAATGCTGGTCCTCAAGTAATGCCTTCGCGAAAGAGCCATACGGTTGGTCCATTCGAATGACGGCAGTACCTGTCGGGTACCTGGTTCCAGCCGCAGTAAACGGCAAAGGAAAGTCAACATCAACTGCGGCACGGTCCAATGCTTCAACCAGATCCGCTTGATGACGAGCTTTTGGAATAATGAAACCAAACAGCTCGCCATTTTTCCGTGGCCGCACCGCTTCCTTTCCAATCTCATAAAATCTTCGCAGCCATTCTTCACGATGCATGGCAGCATGGTCCAAAAGCAAAATCGCCGCGGTGGTCATGTAGTTTGTTATATCGCGCAGATGCCACTCGCCGCCGCGCCAGAGTGGTCCATAAGTAGCGGACTCTTTTTTCGGATCGTAGCCTTCGCTATTGCGCAACTGTTCAAACTTAACGGTGATAGGCGTGGCGATTTTGCAGGAAGCGGTTTCGGAGAGAATGCGAACGCCGCCGTGATAATGGGAATAGGCCCGTGAGGGTGACCATGCATCGTAAGTTGAGTTTGTAGTGATGCCCTTGAAACCTTCCGCACGCATCTCGCGAGCCATGTATTTCCCCAGCTCACTATAGCCGGCAACGATCTGTTGCGGCACATTCGGCTCAACCGGCGGCATATACGGCGGTAGAAACATTCGGGCGCCGTACTCGCCTTGTTGATGTATGTCGTGGACTATCTGCGGATGCCAGACGTTGTGAATTTTCTCGACAGCAATTTGAGTTTCGACCTGCGTAAAGGCATACCAGTCGCGATTGTTATCGTGCCCCGTGTACTTGTGATAGAGCTCGGGCGGGCTCGTACCTTCATAGGGCGTGCCTAACGTTTTGTCATACCAGTTCTTAACAATATCCACGCCGTCCGGATTCAGTGAGGGTACCAGCAGGATGATCGTGTTGCGCAGAACGTTCAGAATGTCCGGTTCATTCGATGAAGCAAGGCGATGCGCGATCAGCATACTGGAAAGATATGAACCAACCTCAGTCGAATGAATGCCACAGGTGATCAGAACGATGGTCTTGCCACGTGAAACTAGTTCGGCTGCTTTGCGATCACGCGTGGCCGGGGCCCCGAGCTTGCGTGGATCGGCCAACAATTCCTGAATCTTTCTGTAATCATCAAGGCGGGCCAGATTTTCCGGCGCGCTAATCGTCGCCATCACGAACGGTTGGCCCATTGTTGACTTGCCCAGCTCCTCAAACCTGATTCGATCACTCGATTTTGCAAGCGCTTCAAAGTAACCAATGACCTGATTCCAACTGGCGAGCTTGCGATCGTCACCGGGGGTGAAGCCGAGCAAATCTTCAGGGGCGGGGATGTGCGCGGGAATGGTGGCGGTTGAGTGCGCGATCGGTGTCGCGCGTACATTTGCTGGGCTAACAAGCCGGGTACTTGTTTGAACAGAGAATAGCGGCAGGACATGTACATTTATGAGAAGAAGAAGAAGTATGCGGCTGCGCATCAAATTTCCCAAAGAAGTTGTTGGATGAGCAGGTGAAGTCTAACCGAAAGGCTGCATTGAATAGTAGGAGCGGGGGCAAGCCCGCCTTCCTCACCTGAGAGGCTAACGACACGATCGGTGGCCCAGGCCTTGGAAGCCTTTCAGGATCCGAATCTCAATCTGATGAAGCTCGAGATCGGGAAGGTGGGTTTGCCCGCGCAGCTCGGCTAGCACGGCGTCTGGTCCGCAGATCAGCTTGCTCCGGCGGACGTGTGCCGTGTAAAGTAGCGGCGTTTTCAACCCCCTGCGCACTCCCCGTTGTTCAAACTTAATCGGAGGTCACTTCAGATGTCTTCTGAAAGCATTCCTGCGAACGAGTACCCAGACCGAATTGGTTTCAAACCGGACAATCCTTACCTCAAGACTTTTCGTCCTTATATTCCTCCGAACGTTACTCTGCGCGAACTGACGCCGGTCCCACTTATTGTTGGAACACTTTTGGGCGTCGTGTTTGGTGCTTCGTCGCTTTATCTAGTTTTGAAAGTAGGTCTGACCGTAAGCGCCTCGATTCCAGTTGCCGTGATATCGATCACATTGTTTCGCGTACTTTCGAAGTTTGGACTGCGCGATGCGACGATTCTGGAGCACAACATCGTACAGACGGCAGGTTCAGCCGGTGAATCGATTGCCTTCGGTCTTGGTGTGACGATGCCCGCCATCCTGATTCTCGGGTTCGATCTGGAGTTTACGCGAGTAATGCTGGTGGCCGTGCTTGGTGGCCTGCTCGGAATTCTGATGATGATTCCGCTGCGTCGCGCTTTGATCGTAGCCCAGCATGGCTACTTGAAGTATCCCGAAGGCACAGCGTGCGCCGAGGTACTCAAGGCAGCAGCCTCGGAAGAGTCGAGGGTCGCCGCCCACACGGGGGAAAAAGCCGCTTTCAAGGATGAGGCTGAAACCGGCGGAAAGATCATTATCGCAGGCTTCGGAATTGGCTTCCTTTACTATGGCCTAATGTCGATCTTTAAGACGTGGAAAGAGTATCCCACCAAAGTTTTTGGCAAACCGTTTGAAGCTGCCTCAATATCGATCGAAAACAATCCAGCGTTACTTGGCGTCGGTTACATTATTGGACCACGCATCGCTTCGATCATATTTGCCGGTGGCGTGCTGTCTTACCTGATGCTCATTCCGGCGATCAAATACTTCGGCGGCGGTTGGATGACCCCGCTGGCCCCGGAAACCACACACCTCATTAAGGACATGACTGTCACACAGATCCAGAAAGGTTACATACTCTATATTGGTGCGGGCGCAGTGGCTGCCGGAGGAATAATAAGTCTCGTTCGTTCGCTGCCTGTCATTTGGAGCGGACTTAAGGGAGGGCTTGCGGACCTGCGCGGCAGCAAAGCCGAGGCCGCTAATGCTCCGCGTACAGATCAGGACCTCTCGATGAAATTTGTCCTGGGCGGGATTATTGTTTTGCTAGTGGTAATCATGATTGCTCCGCAGCTGAATTTGCAATGGAATATTCTGGGAGCGTTGCTAATCGTTGCGTTTGGTTTTCTCTTTGTGACCGTGTCATCGCGCCTAACTGGTGAGGTTGGTTCGTCCTCTAATCCGATTTCAGGAATGACAGTGGCGACCCTGCTTCTAACCTGCCTTGTTTTCCTAATAATCGGGTGGACTGCCCCTCCTTATTTCGTTACGGCACTTTCGATCGGCGGCATCGTTTGCATAGCTGCTTCAAATGGCGGTACTACGTCGCAGGATCTGAAGACGGGATTCCTGGTGGGCTCTACGCCGAAGTACCAACAGATCGCGATTCTGGTTGGTGCATTGGTGTCGGCCTTGGCGCTCGGGCCAATACTACTTGCGATGAACCAAGCTGGGACGGTTTACGTTCCTGTAGCCACAAGCCAGGATTTTAAATTTCCCGCCGGCTTCCGCTTCACGCCTGAGCAGTATGTGATGAGCGGAAACCAACCAAAGCATGAAAGCCTTCAGGGTGGCCAAGCCAGCTCAGACACAACTGCCTACAATATTGTTCATAAGACAAACACCGACTACGGACCGGCAGGTCGTTATCTAGTGAATGATCAGGGCACACCCGTTTATCTCGCGGACCCGGGCATTAATGGCATTTACGACAAACAGGCTGATGGCTCAAGCGTGCCGAAATTCACTGCGCCAAAAGCTACCTTGATGTCGTACATCATCAAAGGCATTCTTAGCCGGGAACTCCCCTGGGGCTTGGTCTTGCTGGGAGTAATGATTGCGATTGTGCTGGAGTTGAGCGGCATTCCTTCGCTAGCCTTCGCGGTGGGAGTTTACCTGCCGATATCTACTTCGGCGCCCATTTTTGTAGGCGGGGCGGTTCGATATCTGGTTGATAAATATCTGCGCAAAAAGCCGGAGCATCAGAAACTAACGGAAGAGCAAATGGTCGCCGAAACAGATAAGAGTCCAGGCGTACTGCTGGCCTCCGGCTACATCGCCGGTGGCACACTGGCGGGTGTAGTTTATGCGTTCATGAACTTGCGCGAGGGAATAGTGAACAAGTTGAAAGTCTTCGAGGAGTGGGCCACGCACAGCAATCCATTCTTCGAAGGTAGTCATGCTGATCTGCTGGGATTATTGCCATTTCTTATCTTGACGGTCTTGCTTTATCTCGTTGGCCGAGAGTTGGTGTTGAAGCCACGAGACGGCTAGTGGGAGCATCTAAGGCCGGAATGCTGAGATTTGACGACATTCTGGTTCGGGAAACTTTCAATGATAGGCTTTGCCTTGAGGCGCGCCGAGTTTTTATGCGCGCCTCAAACTTCGTCAATGAGGAATAAATACCAAATGTTTTTGCTTAGGCTCCAAAATCGTCACGCAATCACTGCTATCGCAGTTGTCGCCATCATTTGTTCGCTCTTTGCGACCAGCCTGGCGCAAGGCACCGTACGATCACCATCCGACACGGTGCGTGAGTTCTACAAAGCGATGCGCGAAAAGAGATTTCGCGAGGCGTTCGCTTTGTCAATTTACAAACCAGCGATTGAACCGCTCAAGCCTCAAGAGTTTGAAGATTTACGCACTGATTTTGACAAGATGGCGGCGGCAATTCCGGTTGCAGTAAACATCACTGGAGAACAAATCAGCGGCGACGCAGCAACGGTGTTCATTAAAGTGAAGGAGGGCGACACGCCGGAGCAGGCGGAGCCCGTATCACTAATACGTGTTGATGGTGCTTGGGTCATCGGCGACAAGGAAAACCAGGACATTGTTAAGAAAGCAGGGAAGCAGTTCTTTTTCAACGCGCGCATCGACACGCATCACGACGAGGTGCAGGCTATGTTGACGCGCATTTCGCTGGCCCAGCTCGTTTACAGCCAACAACACACCGGGCTGTTCGGTGATTTGGCAACATTGATTACCGCGGGCCTGGTACCGAAAGATCTCGAAGGCACTGACTCAACCGGATATCGTTTTCATATCAACAGCCTCAACGGCGGCAAGACCTGGAATGCAGCGGCCGAGCCGGCCCAGTATGGACGCACGGGGCGACTCTCGTTTTATATGGATGCTGCCGGAGTGCGCAGTGGCGATAAAGGTGGCAAGCCTTTGACGCCTTGAAAAAGCAATTAGACCAGGGCAGAATCTTGCCTGACACAAAGCGCTTTAACCCGGCGGAGCTCCTGAGGCCCACAGCGCCCGCATTATGAACTATCGAACCGCCTTTAAAGTTTCTATTGCGTCGCGAGCCCGGGCTACCTAGAATGGAGTTGCGACTTTCCCCGACGGCGCTTCCCAATTGTGCCCCTCCTCTAATTTGCGGCAACCGGCATCTCGACAGACGACTTGCCGCGCAATGTTGTCTGCACAGGCAACCCTGCAACTCTCTTATTGGTTTTTGTCACCGGGTACATAGAAGGTTTGAAGGGCGCAAAAAATGTCGGAGCTGGCACGTTCATTAGTTTCGCAGTTGCGACGATTCGTCGGCGATCGCCGAAAATCGAAACGCCTAAAAGCCCGGCTCACCTTCAGTCTCTCACTTCCCGGTACTGCAGTCAGCGTTAACGGATCAAGACGGACCAACAGTCTGCAAGGTCACACACTGGATGTTAGCGCGAGGAGTTTGGCGCTAGTTGTGCCGACAATTCTGCTCGGTGAACATCACCTGATAGGAGAGAACCGCAGATTGAAGGTGCGGTTGGAATTACCACAGGGCCCGGTAGAGATGCAGGTCTTGCCGATTCGTTACGAGAGCCTGGAAGAACATCAGACAGAAACGGGCTATCTGATCGGCGCGAAGATTGTTGAGATTGCTGAAACTGATGGTAAGCACTTTGCCCGATATGTGGCTGGGTTGTTGAGCAATTGATCTCGTCTTCATAAATCCTAAAGAAACTCGAGCCGGCCAAAGGCTTCCGGAACATGGAAGTTCGGTTCCGGGGTGCGAGTTGGTTGCCATGCGAGGTAGCGCTCGTTGCCGAAACCGATGCAACGAAACAAATTTGCGCGCCACACATCGTTAACTTTTGCTTTGGGTAGCGAGTGACTCCAGGGAACCTGGATTATCATCGCCACCTCGTTGTCAGAAACGCGCGCTGCCGCAGTCATTCCCGAATGAAATTCCCAATCGGTGTGGCGCACTCCATCGATTAAGGCTATTCCGAGGTCCAGCCATTCACCCGTTGGTGCAACTTCAAATTCCAGATAACGATGCGGCGGGGCTGCATGCGGGGCCACAAAGAATTCGCAGACATCCCTTTCCCAAAGCCCAATCGTTTTCTCGTTGAGTTGAGGGTTGGAATTAACCACCAGCCGTTCGCGCTGCTGGCATACAAAACGCACCATCAACGATTTAGCCGACCAGGTAATGCGCGCTTCAGCGTGGCGTGAGGCCGGAGCTTCTGCTCCCGACCAATCGCGATGAATGTAAGCGGGTTGCGCAGTCGCCCATGCCGAATGATCAAAGTCCTCAACAGAAACCTCAGTTTCCGTAAATTGCGCCGCAATGGTTGCGTCGTTGTGCATCACAACAGACTCCGCACCCAGCCACCATCAACTTGCAGCGTGACCCCCGTTATGTATGAAGCGCGCTCGGAAGCGAGGAATGCCACCGCCGCTGCGATTTCTTCCGGACTGGCCAGCCTGCGCATTGGCACCTGCGCCGCCCACAAACCAATCATTTCTTCTTTAGGCTTGCCCATAGCCTTGGCCCGAGCTGTTGCCAGTTCGTCCTGTCGTTCGGTTAACGTGTAGCCCGGAGCGATGTTATTTACGGTGACGTTATCGGCAGCAACTTCAGTCGATACTGTTTTAGCCCAGCCAGTCAAACCAGCGCGTACAGTGTTCGACAACAGCAAGCCATCAATGGGCTGTTTTACCGAAACTGATGTGATGTTTACGATGCGTCCCCACTTCTGCGCCTGCATACCCGGCAGAACCAGTTTCGCCAAGCGAATCGCGGACAACGCATTCAACTCGAATGCTTTGCGAAACATTTCAAGGTCCGTATCGGCGAACGTGGTGGAAGGTGGACCACCCGCGTTGTTGACGAGAATTTCGATTCGCCCCGCGCGTTCGCGTACCAGGTTTACAAAGCGCTCAACCGATTCGTCGTCAGTGACATCGGCGCCAATGCCGGCAACCTTAGCGCCCGTTTCGTCATGAATTTTCTGGGCTGCTTCACTCGCGCGCTGCTCGTCACGCGCACAAAGGAAAACACGCGCGCCCTCTTTTGCCAGCTCACGAGCGGCGGCGAAACCGATTCCCTTGCTGGCAGCAGCGACCAGCGCTACGCGATCTGTTATTCCAAAGTCCATAAATCTTCTCCTGCCTAATGATTAACTAATGGTAACGGAACCGCGCCGCTAGGCGCGCAATGTTTATAGCCTTTAATAACGCCACAGATAAACTTCGCACGAGCAAACCACGGTTTGCTCGTGCGAAGGACGATACTTATGAGCTCCCAGCTATAAACATTCAACTCCTAACGGAGTTGTTTTTGAGTGCTTGCAAACAGGCATCCAGTAGTTTGTCCGGATCGTCATCCTGAAAAACACGCGCGCCAGTGTCTTTTGAAAACTTTTTCAAAAGATAATCTGCGTTATCGGCGACGCCGCCGGTTCCCGTAAGACAACCGATGACTTTCGCTTCGTCGTGCGCAATCGTGAATTCGTTAAGCGAGCCCATGGCGCCCGCAACAAACAAGACGATGTCGCAGGATCTTACCAGTACAACGTTCCGGCCTTTTAAGCCAAAGCCCGTGTAGACGATCAGGTTGCAGGCGTCGACTGGCAGTTTGTATTTCTCTGTGTGCTCCTTAATGCTCTCGGCAGGGGAAACACCCACATGAAATACGCCTGCGCCATGCGCGGCTTTGCCCACGACGTAGACGATGCCAGTGGTTGCGCCGGTTAAAAGCAGCAGTTCGCGCGATGCAATTGCCTGCGCCAAAGTCTGCGCCTTTTCTACCAGCACATCCTTGGTATCCGGCGAGGCATCGCCCGCGGAACCCATAACGCCAACTTTAATTTTCATAACCTGCCTAATGTGCGATCAGATCCCATTGCCTGCGCTTTACAACACATTTCATTTCTTTATTGACGCCGCTGGCGAAACCGCACCGGCCTCTAAACCGCGCTCGGCTATGTTCACGTCCGCAATAATCTCAGCCGGCCCGCTTTTGTCCTGGTCCCACCAACGTTCGGTAGCAAACCACGCCAGGCCCGGCAGCAGAAAGAATGCGCCAATCCCGATCGATACCGTGCGTGGCGACAAGTGGATCGGATCCAGCAAATAACCGGTAGTGTAATTTGAGACTGCCATCGTCAGCGTTAGTAGAGCTAACTCAGCTGCGAACACTCGGCCTCGAAAATTGTCTTCCACTGCACGTTGCAGTAAGACCGTTGAGAAGACCCACAAAATGCTTCCGCCAGTATGTGCGATTCCTAAAACAATCAAAGCCACAACAAAACTCGTTGCCGCGCCAAAGGCCATGTAAAACACGCCGCCAATCAAAAACGCGACGCCTATGGAAAACTGCATGCGTTTCTTGCCTTCGCCCGAAATGCGACGGGCG
>JBDUCB010000082.1:0-2192 GCA_040003695.1 bacterium | reverse complement strand
AGCGCTGACAACAGTTCCAAAAACAAGAATCACAAACAATAGATTGGCATATTTCTTCATGATAATTTCAATTTCGCAGCGAATGAATGGGCGCCGGGATGCGGCCGCCGCGCCGAATGAAGTCAGCGGACGAAAAGGCGTTCACCGCCATTATCGGCGCGCTGCCAAGCAAACCGCCGAATTCCACCATCTCGCCCACTTCTTTTCCCGGTACGGGAATGATTCGCACGGCGGTTGTTTTGTTATTCATCACGCCTATCGCCATTTCGTCGGCGATGATTGCCGAGATCGTTTCCGCCGAAGTCGAGCCAGGTACAGCAACCATATCGATGCCGACTGAACAGACACTGGTCCATGCCTCGAGTTTGTCGAGCGAAAGCGCGCCCAAACGCGCTGCTTCGATCATGCCGGCGTCTTCGGATACAGGAATGAAAGCGCCGCTCATTCCGCCAACAGAGCCGCTGGCCATCGCGCCGCCTTTTTTCACGGCGTCGGTGAGCAGCGCCAGTGCAGCAGTAGTCCCGTGCGTGCCCGCGCGTTCAAAGCCCATCGCTTCAATGATGTTTGCCACCGAATCCCCAGGCACGGGCGTCGGCGCGAGCGACAAATCGATTATGCCAAAAGGAACTCCTAAGCGGCGCGCGGCTTCTCTTCCCACCAGTTCGCCGGCGCGCGACAGTTTGAACGACAGCTTCTTGATGATCTCCGCCAATTCTTGTAGCGGCATATCACGCGCCGCCCGACTGACTGCGTAGTTCACAACCCCCGGGCCGGAGACACCTACGTTGATTACAGCTTCGGGCTCGCCAACGCCATGAAAAGCTCCCGCCATGAACGGATTGTCTTCAACTGAATTGGCAAAGCAGACAAACTTGGCGCAGGCGATACCACTTCCGTTGCTGGTACGTTCAGCGGCTTCTTTAATGATAATGCCCACCTGCCGCACCGCATCCATGTTTATACCGGCCCGCGTGGTAGCGACGTTCACGGAAGAACACAAGCGTTCTGTCGTCGACAAAGCTTCGGGAATGGAGTTTAGAAACTCTCGTTCTGAATCGGTGGCTCCTTTGTGGACCAGCGCGGAATACCCGCCAATGAAATCCACACCGACGGCGCCGGCTGCTTCGTCAATCGCACGCGCCAGTTGCACCGGATCGCCGCTGGCGCCTTCGGTAATCATTGAAACCGGTGTGATAGCAATTCTTTTGTTTGCCACCCGAATGCCAAACTCGTCGCCAATTTGATCGACCGTTTGGACCAGGCCGTCCGCGAAGCGATGAATCTTTTCCGTGACGCGCTGGGAGGTGCGCTCAATTGTTTCGGAGACGCAGTCGCGCAAACTAAGACCGAGCGTAACGGTGCGCACGTCGAGATGCTCCATCTCGGTCATCGCCACTGTTTGCAGAATTTCCGCTTGCGAGTATTCCATGGTTTGGGTGTCAGGTGTTGGTGGTGGGGTGTTGGGTGTTGGCGGTAGGGTGTTGGTGTTGCTCCTACACCCAACACCCCACACCCAACACCCTATGTAATCACCTTGCTGAGCAACAGCATTACGAGAAACAAAATAAACAGGGCAACGGCAACCAAAACAAACCGTAAGCTCGCGTCGTAACTTGCTTCATCAATCACCACGCTCGAGACGTCGCGCAGCTTTTGCACGCGTCGCGCCACATTACCTTCAACATCGCGCGCGACGTGGGTGGCCTTTTGAATTCCGGCGCCCATTTTCCCCAGCGCCTGTTGGCCGATAGGCGCTTTGCGACTCATTGCCGGCGCGGCTTGAGCTGATGACTCTTTAGGCGCCGCAGTCTTTGCCGGTGGGGCCTTAGCCGGCAACTCTTCAAGTGTCGGCTGTTCCACTAACTCAGCGGTGTCTCGTCTTTTTATTTCAGGAGGGGCAGACTCAGCGATCGTCGCGCCGAAATCTGGTTGCTGCGTCAAGTCCTTACCACATTGCGGACAAAAGAAAGCTTGTTCGCGAATAGCTACGCCACACCAGGGACAACGACGCGCGATTAAAGGGTCAGACATATGTTCGTGAATCGTAAATCGTAAATCGTAAATAGAAAAGCTCGAAGATTGTGTTTTGTGGTAACCCGAACGTTTCGCCGAGAAGTGCAACTATTCACGATTTACGATTCACGATTCACTTCCTAGATACGATGCATGGCGTTAAAGAGATCCTCGCGTTG
>JBDUCB010000434.1:0-2193 GCA_040003695.1 bacterium | reverse complement strand
CGATCGCGCCAAGGGCGAAGTGCTGTTCTGGGACGTTTGCGAACGCGCCGACAAATATGCTCAGCAGGCTAAGTATGTTTCCGAAGAGTTCGCCGATCTGCGCCGGCTTTTGTGTGCGAAGTATTTGACTAATTTTTCAGTTTTTCGCTCGGTGCCCGACCATTGGGCGCTTGACCAACTGTTCCCTATTGTTCCCATTCATTGGCTCAACAAGCCGCCAACCGAATACACGACGCTTTGCGATATCACCTGCGATTCCGACGGCATTGTTGACAAGTTTGTCGATCTTCATGACGTGAAGCAGGTGCTTGAGCTGCACGCGCTGGTGCCCGGTGAAACTTATTATTTGGCATTCCTGTTGGTTGGCGCTTACCAGGAGGTGATGGGAAACAATCACAATCTTTTTGGAGCGCCACACGAAGCCCATATTTACATCGACGACGATGGTTATCTGATCAAGAAAGTAATTCGCGGCACGACCGTTGGCGAAGCCACCGAACGCGCGCGCTATGAACGCAGCCTGCTGCATGACGGTTTCCGTCGTCTTATTAATCAACGCGTCAAGGATGAAGAATTGACCGAGGCCCAGGGTGCGGAGCTGGCCCAATTTTATGAATCGCGCTATGACGCGTACACATATCTTTCGGTTAACGGCGCAAAAACTCGTTCGCGTCGTAGTACCGATTATTAGCCATCGCTCCTCAGCACTGATCCGCGCAAGAAGCTTTTCATTCTGGCAATTCGAGAGGTCGAACCTTATATGGTCACTCAGCGAAAACCTAAAGCATCAAAGTATTTGACAACGCCGACGCGCCCCGTTCAGGTGGACCGCGATCGCTCGGTTGCCGGCCTGTTGGAAAAAATGGAAGGCGCCGGTTTTGGCGGGCGACAATTGGCCGAAGCCCATCGCATCTGGCTTGACATGCTTGGCGACAACACGACGATCCTCGTGGCCGGCTCGGGAGCATTGATACCCGCAGGCATGCGCCGGTTGTTGGCCTATGTGATCAAGAACCGTTTCGTGGACGTGCTGGTACTTTCCGGCTCGTTGCTGTTTCACGATCTGCACGAAACCCTCGGACGCTACCATTTTCAGGCGCACCCGAACATGACCGACGCGGAATTGGATTCAGCGCAGATCAGCCGCATGTGGGACCTGCTGGCGAGCGATGAAGAGTATCGTGAAGCAAATGAATGGGTGGCAGGTTTTACAAACCAGCTCGATCAGAGCCGACCCTATTCGACGCGTGAGTATCTGCACCTGCTGGGGCGAGAGTTGGCCGAGATTGCCACTGAAGACGGCGTGCTTACTTCAGCATACAAGGCGCGCGTGCCGATTTTTTGTCCGGGAGTTGCTGACAGCGGCATCGCTATCGGCATCGCCTCTGCGCGCTTTGAAAAGAAAAACAGTTTTATGTTTGACCTGGTCCAGGATGTCCTGGACATAGCTAATGTTACCGCGCGCGCGCGGCTTACCGGAGTTATCAATCTGGGCGGCGGCACGTCGAAGAGCTTCATTCAGCAGACCGAACTTTCTTCCTTCATCCTGAAGAACCATCACCATGGGCATAAGTACGCGATTCAAATCACCACTGACGCGCCGCACCCCGGCGGTCGCTCCAACGCGGTCGCGTTCGACGAAGCGCTGGTTTACGGCAAACTCGCGCGCGGCGCGCACAGCGCGTATGTAAACTGCGATGCCACGATTGCATTGCCGATTCTGATTACCGCGCTTTCACAAACGGCAGCGAAATATCTAAAAGGTCGCAAGCGTCCTAACTTCACCTTCGGCCGCGAGCTAATTATCGAAGTTCCATAGCCCAGAGACGCAAGTACTCTCGCAACTGTAAACATTCACCTTTTATTTTGAGGGAGGCTCACCCAGGCCGCTGATCCCCAGAAGGATCGCGGTCTTTTTTGATCTTGTTGAAAGTTATTGAGTTGCAACCCTTGGCTCGCGCTTCTTCCGGCCACCCTCAATGCAGCCTCGCTAGTGCTCTATGCTAATTTGGATTTGCGGACATGAGTCTAGTTGGCAATAGCATTGAGCTAAGAGGATACAGGCAACTATGCCTAAATTACCTTCGGTGAAACTCAAAATGGTTATTCGTGCTCTCAAGCGGAACGGCTTCGTGATCGATCACACGACCGGCAGTCATTATGTCTTGATAAAGGAAACGCTCAGAGTAGTTG
>JBDUCB010000385.1:0-7345 GCA_040003695.1 bacterium | reverse complement strand
GCGTAGGCGGCGCATTTCGCTTTGCTTAGTCCTGGGAAGAGTTGGCGGAGCTGAGCGGCTGTGAGTTGCATGAGGGATGAGTTGCGGGCCGCGTTGGGCGATCACGGGTGGCTGTGCACGCTTTCGCGCGGTCTCGGTCCATTAAGGGACAATCGATAAAACCGGAAAGCTGCGGCTTCGAGGTCCGCTTCGCTTTAGCAAACGCGGCCCGCGACTCAGACGATAGGCGAACAGTGATTGGTTATTTGCGGAGGGAGCTAGGCGCGGGCAGGTAGAGAATCGTTGGTCGGCCGCCGAGATCGTCGCGTGAGTCCTGAACGGACTTAATTACAACTTCCTTGACGACCAGGTGGTCGAGAATGGTCTGGAGTGGTTTGCGCTTCATTGGCAGCTCGAGGAGTAAATCGCCGATGGTCCACGAACCGAGGTGAATGGCGGAGAGTACGAGCTGGCGGTCCGCTTCCGGATTACGTTTCGCTTCGTGCTGCAGATCTTCGATGGCGCCGGCAAGGATGCCGTCAAACTCGGGATAGGCGAGTCGGAGCGGTTGCAGCCAGTCGATCAGCTCGAGGGCGTGACGGGTTTTTCGTTTACTCACGCGGACGGAGTTAGGAATAGGTGGGATTGTGGATTCGCAGATGGCCGTAGCTTGCATCGGGTGGACCCTTGAAAAGCTGCGCAAAAGCTTAGGCCGGTCCGCGGGAGGGTTGGGGACCGTTAATTCTCCGATGCAGAGAATAGCAAAAGCGCGGGTGTTATTTGCGGAATTCTATTCCGATGCGAGGTTAAAGCCGTTCAGGGTTTCGGTCAGGCAGGGGTTCGAGCTCGGCGCCTTCGGCCGCGTCGATGCGTTGTTCGAGCTCTTCGATTGATTCCAGGGCGGTGATGCATCCGCCCGTCGTGAGCATGATTAGTGAGTAACCGCCGCGCAATGGAACGCAGTGCGTGATCTCGGACACGCGGACGATCCCTTGCTCGCCGAGGCGTTCGTAGCCGTCAAACTTCGTGTACCGGATCGTCGCCTTCATTTGCGAACTTCTGCTTTCTCAAAACCTCTTAGTGGGTGGCGGAGTTGCTGATGAAATTGAAAAAAAAATTGTAGCTGGCCGAGCCCGGCGGGTGCGCGAAGCACTCGCCCGGCGCAAAACTCCAGGAAGGACCCGCTCGATCATGCGAGCGTGAGCCATCCGTCGGCCGTGTTCGCTCTGCATTCCTCGCACAGTCTAATCCCCCATGCTTGGCGACAGGCCTTCAATTCGAGACAGTGCGCGCAGTCCTCAATGGTGCAGGATGTTGGTGGCAACATCTCATCGACTTCGCGCAGCGTGTCACGCATGAAGCGAGAGACCTCCTTAAACTCATTCAAGTCTGGCGGCATCGGCCCTCCTCGGTCTCACAGTTCGCCCAGGTTCAAGTGCCAAGCGATCAGAAAGCTCACGCTCTTCTGTGAATAGCCCGTCTTCTTACTCAAGACCTGGCCAATGATCAGAGGATCAGGATTCTTTTTTGGTGGGCAGATACCGAACTGGTCGAAGATCTTCCGCTGCATCGCTTTGTTCGTGGCGTCCATGAGTTCAGCGCGTGCAGCGCGCACCGGAAATGCCACTCCCTGGAATTTCGTGGGGTCGGCATATCGCACCGTGTAGTTGTTTATGGTGGTACCACTCGTTTCCGTTTTCGTTTCCTCCCTGCGCTTAACTAGCGGAACTGACGATACGTAGTCCCCTTCGCCACGGCTTAACACATCAGGGGTTTCGAGGTACACGGCCGCGCGGCCGTAGCGGTTGGAGGTTTCCGCATTCTCTGGCCTCTCGCGCCCGACTCGAATGGCGAACACGTCGATCGGGAAGTCCGGGATGATGGTGTAGCCAGCTTCGACGGCCTCGAGAATCTTGGCGTAGAACTCTTGCGTATCGACTGCCTTACTTCGCAGTCGGGTTAAGCCCGCGGCGCTAAATTTGTTATCCCGCGCAGCGGTGATTGTCTGATTGAATTCGACGATGTCAACGTCGAGGGCTTCGATCTTTTGGATGAGGAAAGCTCGCAGGTTTTCTTTGGCGCCTTCCATCTGAGTCGGATTAGTCGCTACCAGGTGAACCAGCGGATTGACGATCGCTAGTTTGTCTTCTGTTTCACTCAAAGCTCGCTCCTTTCATTTCGGACAGTTAATCCCGCGCCCGCCCTCGTTTTGAAAACGGGCGCGGCTGGCTTCTTAAACAAAAACCAGCCTGAGCCCTTACTCCCTTTGGACCAGCTTGGTGAAGCCCCTTTCGCCAAGGCTGGTCAATTCGACAAAGACCGGTTCGCCGCGCCATGGCACGCAGAAACAGACTTCGACGGGCTCGCGTTCGCCGCTATAGCGACTGACTCTTTCGCTTGCGCTTCCGCACGTTTGGCAGCGAATGACTGTTTGGCGCGACATTAGAGAATTTGTTTGAAGAGATCCGGAATGTAGCGCTCGTCGAACGGCACCAGGGCCGCGTCGCCTTCGCCATCGACTCGCATGAGCCTCAGCCGGCCGTCGGGCGCCAACTCGGTTACATACCATTCACTGTCGCCAAGCGTGACAATGGCCTGTTTGTTCCGAAGCTTGCTGTTTACCCAATAACGGAACGGCCCGTATCCGGCAGTTGTTTCTTCGGTCTGGCTCTTCTCACTTGAAACGTTTCGAGTCGCTGATTGTGAACTGTGCTCAGGTGCTTTGCTCGCCGCGGCGGCATCTGAGGATTGATCGTGTTGCATCGAAAGTTGCTCCTTCAGTTAGCTGCGTTTGTTGACAGAGTCGAGGCTCGCGCCTAGACTTGCGAAATCACTCGAGTCGAGGTTCTTCAAGTCGGTTCGGACGCTCCGCGGTCGGCGCTTGCTACGCGGGGCGTTCGTGTTTTCCTATTCAACTAACTGTCCAAGTGGCTTCACTTCAACGCCGCAATTCCCAAAAGTCTTTTCGCCGTCTGTAAAACTTGCGTGTCCGTAGGCGTTCAACGAAATGGCGCCATTACCGAACTGTTGATCCAGAATGGTTTCCAACGCAGGTCTGAGCGCGTTGAATTCGTCCTTACTTTGACCGGTGAGCCGATTACTCTCTTCGGCCAACTTGCGTTTGATAGCTTCGGGTTTGCCTATAAAAATGACTGAGAAACTCATAGTTGGTCCTTTCACTTCTCCCATGGGAGCTCTGGTTGTCGTTGGTTTTGGTACGGCAGCTTTAACAAACTAGCCGCTCTTCTTTGCGCGGGATCGCCGCGCCGGTCATAAATCTTTGTCGTGTCGAGGCTCGAGTGTCCGAGCAATTCCTTGACGACGTTGATATCCGCGCCGCGGTCCAACAGGTCGGTCGCTGAACTGCGGCGCAGATTGTGTGGGGTGAGATTGGCCACGCCGGCGGCGCGCGCGCGTTTCAGTAGCGCGTTGTAGATCGATTGGTCAGTCAAACGCCTAACGATGACTTTGCCTTCACGCGTCACCGGACAAAACAGCGGACCAGGTTTGAGCGAACGCAGTGCCAGCCAGTCGCCGAGCGCGTTCGTGGCGCCCTTGTCGACCACGTAGCCCATGCGTTCCTTGTTTCCTTTTCCATGTATGCGCATGGTGTCGTTGGTGGGCGAATAATCGTCCAGGTCCAGCGCCGCGCATTCCGCCCGCCTCAATCCCAGGTTGTAGAGCATGGCCACGATCGCGGCGTCGCGCGCGCCGGTCGGCGATCTATCTCTGCCGCAGGCATCCATCACGGCCGCAATTTCTTTTGGCGTGTGCGCTCGGCCGCTCGGCAGACGATGGCCGCGCATCGAGGCGATGTCGCGCACACGCTCGCGCTCTTCGGCCGTCAGTATGCCCAGGCGCCATGCTTCCTTGGCGACGCCCTTCATCGCGCACAGCGTAGTGTTGATGGTTTTGAACGAGGCGCCGGCTTCCTGGAGCGCCGCACGCGCGGCGAGCGTTAGAACGCAAAGCGATTTCGGATCGAGAGTTTTCAGATCGAGCAGTCGTTGAACCGTGCGCAGTTTCGATTGCATTGTTCGCCGGCTGTGGTGAGAGTCGAGGCTGGAGAGGTAGATCTGCACCGGGTCGCGCGCGTCGAGCTCGAGCGAACGCGTTTGTTGCCTTACCAGGTGGAGCGCAGTGGCCATTACTTGATGTGGCCCCGCTGGCGCCGTTCACTTTGCACTCTTTCAAACCGTGCCCATTGCCGGCGTTTGCGCGTTTCACCACCGGTTCCTGGCAGTTCGCGGTTATCGATCGCAAGCTTTAGCTTTCGCGAAAGACTGGCGAGCTCCTGTTTTTTCAACAGAGCCAAAAAGCGGAGAGTTAAGCGCGCGGGAATTACTCCAGTCTCACGATAGGTTGCGACCGCGCGTTCGGTGACGGTGTCGGTTGATGGCTTGCTCATTGGTCTCCTCTAAAAATTTAGGGTTAGCCGGCTTCCGCCGTTCGAAACTCTTCAGCCTTGACTGATTTGTGCCTGCAGGTGCGTGACTGTGGCGTCGACCATTCAATCGAGAATCCCGCTAGACCAGCTTCAGAAAGAGCCTGGTCCAACAAGTTTGAGTACTGCACTACCACCCAATCGCGGACGGCTTCATGCGGCGCGTAAATTTGAAGCAGGCGACGCTCGCGATCCAGGGTTAGCAGTCGCAGGGGGACAAGCCAGGTCTCAAAACTCTCGGCTGTAATTCTCACTTGGACGCAACGAAGCAGTTGTCGATAAAGATCGAGTTCTTCTTCGGCTGGTGGGGTGAAAGTTGGTCCATCTTCGATTCCGGTTCCTTTGCAATACGGGCAGATTTGGCAATCGCAATATCCCCGCTCAAGTCCTTTGCCGTGGCAACGATCGCAATCTGGCCTGGCTGGTAGCAGATTCCGATTCACGGCTGGTTGGGATTTGAATTCTTCGACCTGGCCGACGGTTTGCATTGATGGAAAGCTGGGCTGCACTTGTTCGCGTTCGATTGAAAGCCAGTGAAGCAAGCGAACCTTGGTGGGCTCAACTCCCTCCTGGGCGCAGCGAAAGACGAGTTTGTTTTTTACAAACTCGACGAGCTCTGGTGGGTAGAGTCGCGCTTTGACGATGGCTTCAGCGAAGGCATCGTCGAGCGGTTCGCTTCTGAAATTTTTTATCTCACCAGCGGTTGCAGCAGCAGCTACTGGTTCAATAACTGGTTCAATCCTTATAGGGGGTGCAGGGGGAGTGGCGCGAAGTTCGGAATTTTCCGAAGTTGAAGTTCGGAATTCTCCGAAGTTGGGATGAGCGAAGTTCGGAATTTTCCGAAGTTGAAGTTCGGAATTCTCCGAAGTTGGCGGGCGGCGAAGTTCGGAACTTTCCGAAGTTCGGGACGTCAGATCATGCACCTTTAGCGGTGCGAATTCTCCGACCAAAAGCTGCACACGCTGGCGTCCCTGTCGCTGGATCCAACCCTTTTTGATCAATTCTGATTTTGAGTCGGAGATATGCGTGTAGCTGCAACGCATCTCGGCCGCGAGCGTTGTGTTTGATGGATTACAGAGCCCGGAGGCGCTGTTTCGATGGAGACAGTAGAGCTCGTAGAGATGCCAGGCGCCGGAACTGATCTCGCGCCGGCGGCGGATTGCTTCGTCAGGTACTCTCGCCAATGTTTCCTTCCTAACAGGGGCAAAAAAGGAATCGAATGAAAGCAAAAAAGAGGGCGGCCACGACGGTCAGCGCTAAGCCGCGCGCGGTCATCGCTTCGGTGAAAAACGGTCCTTTCATCGTTCGCAGCCTCCCAACATGCGACGTGGCCGCTCAAAAATTAGTTAAGAAGGAATCAGTCGAGTACTTCCCGCGCCTCCTCCGTAAAATGATCGAACTCCTGGACGCCGTGTTTATCCCATTGGCCAGGAATCTGATCCGGATGAATTCGATCTCCGGGAACGAGCACTGTCTTGTGCTCCTGGTGGTCGACGGGAGTCCCCGAGGGCGCGTGAAGGAGAATGCCTCCCTCGTATTCGCCGTGTTCATATACGCGCGCGTCTTGGGCCGTGGCGGCGTGAAAATGGCCAGTGGCTTCTCCTTCCGCCAGATGGTTATTACCCTTCAGCTTTGCGCCTTTCGGCAGTGTGTTTTTCATGCAACCTCCAAAAAAGTGGGTTTAAGTTAAAACTATTGGTCGCGACTTGAAGGTCTTCGGCCCGCGTGGGCGAAGTATCACGTCGCCTTGCTGGATCCAGTCTGCACCGTTTTCCTCATCGATCATTTCGGGTGTCAGACCATTGCGAAAATTCAGGGCTTGTTGGACCGTGCGGCATTCTGGCGATACACCTTCGATGTGAAAGACACGGATGCTGGGGTTGCGCATTTTCAGGAAGGGACGCTTGCGGCGGTCGCCGAGTGTGAGGATTAGAAGCTCATAGTCGCCGTCTTTGTCCACGCACTTCGCGTTGAGAGCATCACAAACACGCTCAATGCCAATCTTGCGGACGAGCTCACGTCGCCATTCGGCGTTTTGGGTCGTGGTTACAAGTTTCGGATCGAGTTGGCCGGCCGGCGTCTCGACGATTTCCTGGGTGAGGCGAACACCGTTTAAGGCCCATACACCCCAGCCGTCGGCAAATTTGATAGCTGGACCAGTCTCGCAGTGAAGTTGGCGAGCAGCATTGAGGTGGAGTTCGATTGGTGGCGCTGAGAAAACAACCACGTCAGGAAACGTCCAGGCAAAAGCGCAGCTTTCTGCGACTTGAATCAACCCTTCAAGTTTTTCGAATGAACAGTGATCACGCAGGGCCTCAAAATATGAAAGCCACCAGCCTTCGAATTGCCCGGGCATCCAGTACCACCAGGAACCGAGAAATTCGCTGACTTGGGCGCTGACTTGGTCGCTGACTTGAGGCGCTGACTTGGGGCGCTGAAGTTCAACGAAAACTTGTCCCAGAACCGCGCATCCGTATACCGCACGAAAGGGGGACTCTAGCCATACCCAAAACTTCGGCTCTTCGCGTCCTGCAGTGACGTAGGCTTTCTGAATTCCCGCCCACGCATCTTTCAAACTGCCCGGCCCGGTGCGCAGCCCAACAGTAATCCACTTGTTGCGAATTTCGGGCAGACGTTTTTCTAAAGTTGGCGTTAGCTTGTTAAGTGTCATGTGAGTAACCTCGGTCTTTTAGAATTGAGAATGCTTCCGTTGTGGTGGAGCGTCGGATTCCAGCGCCGGCCCGTCAATGCCTGGACCAGCGTGATGACTTCATGCTTCGCAGAAACGTAGCGGATATGAATTGAGTGTTCCGGCGTGTGTTCACCGCCGGCGCGCAGCCAGCAAAACCACCAGGGCGGCGCAGGCTTTTCGCGGCCGAAGGACAACTCGATTCCTAACTCCTCACCAAGCCAAAGCAGCCA
>JBDUCB010000067.1:0-7392 GCA_040003695.1 bacterium | reverse complement strand
CGACGCGATATGGGTGGATACTAAGCGGAAAGAATCATGAAACTGAGCATCTTTGGCCTCGGCTATGTTGGCTGCGTGTCGGCGGCCTGCTTTGCAAAAGAGGGTCACGACGTTATAGGCGTGGATGTGAATCCCAGGAAGGTCGAGATTGTCGGTCGCGGCGAGAGCCCGATCGTTGAATCGGGCATGGGTGACTTGATTAAGGAGATGGTCAGCTCGCGGCGTTTGCGATCAACGACAAACACGAAAGAGGCTATTGATAATTCTGAGGCCTCACTAATTTGCGTCGGCACGCCGAGCAATACTAACGGCAGCTTGGATCTGAGCTATGTTGAACGCGTCTGTCAGGAGATTGGCTCGGCGTTGAAGACCAGGTCTCAGCGTCACACCGTGGTTATTCGCAGCACTATGTTGCCGGGAACGATTGACACGGTCGTTGTGCCCGCGCTCGAACGGTACTCAGGGAAGGCGGCGGGCAAAGCCTTTGGTGTTTGTATCAATCCAGAGTTTTTGCGCGAGGGCACATCGCTAAAGGATTTCTACGCGCCGCCCTTCACGCTTATCGGTGCGGACGACGAGCAGACGGCCAGCGTCGTTCGCGGGCTCTATGCAAAGATCGATGCGCCGGTTTTCGTCACGGCAATCAAGACGGCCGAGATGGTGAAATACGTGTGCAATTGTTTTCACGCGCTCAAGGTCAGTTTTGCGAACGAAGTCGGGAACATCTGCAAGTCATTGGGCATCGACAGTCACGACGTGATGGACATTTTTTGCCAGGACACAAAGTTAAACCTGTCTGCTTATTACCTGAAGCCGGGCTTTGCTTTTGGTGGCTCGTGTCTGCCAAAGGATCTGCGCGCGATTAATTACAAAGCAAAACAACTCGACGTTACGGTCCCGGTGCTTTCGTCTTTGCTGGAGAGCAACCGTTTGCAAGTTGAGCGCGCGATTGAGATGGTTCTTGGCTCCGGAAGAAGACGAATTGGCGTGCTGGGCTTTAGTTTCAAAGCCGGCACGGACGATCTGCGCGAATCGCCGATGGTTGCCCTGATTGAGACGTTGATTGGCAAGGGAATGCAGCTCGCGATTTACGATCGAGACGTTGCGCTGGCGCGTCTTTTTGGCGCGAACAAGGAATTTATTGAGCGCGGCATTCCGCACATTGCTCAACTCATGCGTTCGTCGGTCGATGAAGTGTTGGAAGCTTCCGACGTGTTGATCATCGGAAACAAGGCCGAAGAGTTTCGCGCGATCCCGTCAAAGCTGACCGCGGATCAGATCGTGATCGATCTGGTGCGTTTGTTTGAAAGAACTTCGGATGAAACTTATCAAGGCATCTGCTGGTAGGCCTTCATTGAGCCGCAACGAATGAAAAGATCCTCGCAGTCTGCCCTTGCTCATCGGCGCTCGGCTCTCCTGAGTAACAAACCAAAAGCTCTGGTAACTTTTGCCTTTCTCGCGATCGTGTTGTGGCTAGTGGCGTGGGCCGCCGCAAACTGGTTGATGGTCAGCGCCCCGCTGGCGCGCGCGGATGCTATCGTTGTGCTGGCCGGATCGGCTGCCTTCGGGGAACGGACGCAGCGAGCGGCGGAACTCTATAAACAAGGACGCGCGGCAAAAATCATCCTGACTAACGACAATCACCAGAGTGGATGGGTTAGCGATGAGCAGCGCAACATTCCATTTCAGGAGCTGGCTGGTAGATGGCTGCGTCGCCAGGGTGTGCCGGCTGCAGCGATTGAGTTTTTGCCGGAGCCGGTGTCGGGCACCTACGACGAGTCGCTGCTCCTGCGCCAGTATGCCGAGGCGCACGGTCTGCATTCGCTGCTCGTAGTGACCTCGGCTTACCACTCGCGGCGCGCCTTGTGGACGCTACGCCAAACATTTTCCCAGACTCCGATCACGATTGGACTCGAATCAGTGCCCCCGGGCCAACAGGCTCCTTCGCCGCGAACCTGGTGGCTGCACTTTCGTGGCTGGCAAATGGTGCCGGTTGAATATGTGAAGCTTATCTATTACGGTTTAGCTCATCATTCCTCTTAAATTCCCGACCCCCAACCCATATCGCTCAAATAAATGGCAATCACCCGCGATTAGTCATTTCACTTACCTGAAAGACGTAACCTTTTGAAAGCAAAGCCTATTGGCCGTTAGACTTATGACTCCTAATAAACTGTTTTTACTGTTGATTTTGATGGTCTTGTGCGGAGCAACTTCGGCCGTCAAAGCCGATCCGCTGTCCTTCAGCAACGTGGTTGCTTTGCAGAACAACGGCGGGACGCGAGTCGATCTTTTTTCGAACCCTGGAGTGACTCTTTTCGGACCGCAGATCACTTTCCTGGTGGACATCACCGGCGATTTGCCACCGGGCGGCAGCAGTCTCTTGCAGATCACTTACACCGAGGCGGGTAGCGCGCCAATCGCACTAACTTTTCCGATTCCTGCGTTCGGAAACATTCCGCCGCCTTACACGCAACTGTTCACGATCACTTCGCCTGGCGCTACCTTCGCGGGAACGCCGGCCACACTCACAATTAGCATTCCAGGCAATGGCTCGCAAACTTACACCTTTAACGTGGCCCAACCCGTTCCGGAGCCGGCGAGTCTGGCCCTTCTGGGAACAGGCATGCTGGGGATTTGGTCAAAGGTCCGCAGACGCAGGCGCAGCGCAAAGTCTCAGCGTGAGATCTCGGCGCCAAGCGGTCATTGAAGTCCGACCCACAAACACCTTGTCGAACAATGTATAATTCAAAGCGCTGTGCGAATGATCACGGAAGACTTTGAACGTTCACCGGGTCGAGACGTTTCGACGCTCGCCCCGGAACGAGTTTCCGTAGTCATCCCCTGCTACAACGAAGAACGGTTCATCGGTAAAGCCCTCCACAATCTCGCCAATCAGTATGATCATGATCGATACGAAATCATCATCGTCGATGGCCTTTCTGAGGATCGCACTCGCGAAGTCATCGCGGAGTTCAGACGCAGCAGGCCCGACGTCGATGTCAAGTTGATCGATAATCCCGCGCGAAAAATTCCTACGGCGTTGAACCTTGGAATCGATGCAGCCCGCGGAGAGATCATCGCTCGGCTGGATGCGCATGCGGTCGCCTCGCTCGGTTACATTCGGCGCTCGGTTGAAGTGTTGAGGCAGGAGGGTGTCGGTGCCGTGGGCATGCCTTGTCAGGTTTGTGCTGGCGCCGAAACGTTGATGGCGAAAGGAATCGCGATGGCAGTGTCGCATCCCTTCGGCATTGGCGATGCAAAGTATCGGCTGCGAAAAGGGGACACCGGACAGGAATCCGTTGACACAGTCGCCTTTCCTTGTTTTAGAAAGGATTTGTGGCGCGAGCTCGGCGGTTTCGATGAAGAGCTGCTGACAAATGAAGACTATGATTTCAACTATCGCGTGCGCGTTACCGGTAAAGCGGTGTTGCTGGATCGATCGGAGCACTGCGAATATTTCGCGCGCTCTACACTAAAAGATTTATTTGCTCAGTATTCGCGTTACGGCACGTGGAAAGCAAAAATGATTCGCCGCCATCCCCGCTCGATCAAATGGCGACACGCGGTGGCGCCGGCCTTTGTGGCTTCGCTTCCTATTCTGTTGGTAACTGGCTTTTGGTTTAGACCGGCGTGGTGGTTTTTGATTCTGGAGCTGGGGGTTTATCTCCTTCTCGCCCTATTCTTCGCGTTCGAATTGACGCGAAAGGGCGACGAAGGCGTTCGCCTGCTGCTCTTGATGCCGTTGATCTTTTGTACGATCCACTTGACGTGGGGGAGCAGTCTGCTTCTCGGAATAATGAGGTCACCCATTAAGACCAAACGCGCCCCTGCAGTGAATGCGGTCAACAAATGATCGAGTCTTCATATGAAACAATGGGCCAGAAGATCCAAGACTCTGATCATAGCGTTCAAGATCTACCAAAATTGGCTTATGCGGAGACGATTCGCGTCGGGCAATATTGAAACGAACTACGGATCGACGCACAGCACGAAGAGTCTCGATGAAAGTTTAAGCTATATCGACGAACAATTCAGTGACTACTTACACTATTCAGGATTGACAACCGAAGAGCTCAGTGGAAAAAGAATACTTGAGTTGGGCTGCGGCGATAACGTTGGTGTTGCTTTGCGGTTTTTGGCGGCCGGCGTTGCGAGTGGTTTGCGTTGACAAGTTTTACTCGAGCCGAGACGATGCTGGGGAGCGTGAGATATATGCCGCCCTTCGTGACAGACTGAGCTTTGACGACAAGCAGAGATTCGACGAGGCTACTGATCTCGCCGATGGCATCAAGTTCAATGCGAGCAAGCTAAGCTGCGTCAACGGACTTGATCTTGAGATGGCCGCGGAGACGCTGACAGAGCAAGAGCACCTCTTTGACATCATTATCTCCTCGAGCCGTGATTGAAGAGATATACAAACCCGACGGTGTCTTCTTGGCAGCTGACAAACTACTAGCGCCGGGCGGCCTTATGCTCCACAAGATCGACCTCAGCGATTACGGCATGTTTAGCGACATCGGTATGCACCCGCTGACATTTCTTCCTATTCCGGAGGGCTTTTACAGGCTGATGGCTTCCGACTCAGGACTCCCGAATCGCAAGCGCGTCGGTTATTATCGTGAACGAATGGCCCGGCTCGGCTACGATGCCAAGTTTCTGGTCAGCGGTATTTTGGGAGCCGGAGTTGAGCCGCACAAGAGAAGTTGGAACTTAACGTTGACTATTCTCAGTCCACGCTAGAGCGGATCAGCCAAGTTCGCCCGAAGCTTAGCCGCAACTTCAGGGGAGTCTCCCGGACGAAGAGTTGATCGTCACCGGCGTTTTTCTGGTGGCGCAAAAGCCACAAACGGAAGTTGGACGCACGCAGGAACAGAAATATGATAATTGTTGCGGAGTTAGACAAATAGTAATGAAGATTCCAGCGGTCGTCGCAAACGTTTTACTCATCTGTGCGTTTGTTAGCCTTGCTAACTGCCAGCACAGCGGATCGACGCAAGTCCGCCAACGTCGTGTCGCAGAATCAGGCGAACGCGTAACCACCAGAGTCGCTTCAGGTGAGAATCTGCAGAATGCGATCGACGCTGCGGAATTTGGTGACACCATAATTCTGAAAGCTGGCGCCACTTACAATGAGATAATTCTGCCTTACAAACCGCCCAACGGTGATGCTGACTATATAACCATTCAGACAGAAGGATTTTCAGCGCTGGTGAAGGATGGCGAACGCGTGAAGCCGGCCGAACATGCGCGGGCGATGGCTAAGATCCTTTCACCAGGTGGCAAGCCGGCGGTTGCCACTGCACCCCAGGCCCATCATTATCGCTTTATAGGAATCGAGTTTGCCCCTGCTGCAAATTCGGAATATGTACACAACCTTATTGATCTTGGTTCTTCAGACTACAATTCTTATTCTCAGTTTCCGCACCACCTAATTTTTGATCGTTGTTACGTCCACTCAACGGGACTCAATAAGGCACGGCGGGGGTTCGCCATTAACAGCGCAGAAACGTCAATCCTGAATTCGCAGGTCTCGGGTTTCGCCGGTGCGGGTGACGAAACGCAGGCGATAGCAGGCTGGAATGGTCCCGGGCCTTTCCATATTATCAATAATTATCTTGAAGGCGGAGCAGAAGTGCTTCTCTTCGGCGGGTCGGATCCCTCGATAAGCAATTTGGTCCCTGCGGATATTGAGATACGCAGAAACTACTTTTACAAGCAAGCGGAATGGGCGGGAAAGGCAACAATCAAAGGAACGTTCGAGCTGAAGAACGCCAGGCGCGTGATCGTGGACGGAAATTTAATAGAAGGTGGCATTCGCGTAACGGCCTTCGTCATCACTGTGCGTAATCAGAACGGTAAGGCGCCGTGGAGCACTATTGAAGATGTCGAGATTACAAACAACGTGGTCAGGCATGCGAGTGCCGGTGTCAACATCCTGGGGAGTGATAACGAGCATTCGAGTCAGCGGGCAAAACGAATCCGAGTAGCGAATAATCTTTTTGAAGATGTCGCGAATACGAGCGATATTGCTAACTTCCTGATCATTAGCGGAGCTGAATCGGTAACAGTTGAGCACAATACCGTGCAACAAGGCGGCAATATCATTACTAGTTACGGAGAGCCCGCGCCCGGTTTTATCTTTCGCAACAACATTGTGCAATTCAACCAGTATGGTGTCGCGTGCTCGATACAGGGCCCGGCATGTACCGGTATTGCTTTCTGTCAGTGTTTCCCTGGCGGAACAATAAAAGGAAATGTGATCGCCGATAATGCCAACGCGTCAGCGAATGATCCTATTCAGAAAAACTTTCCCGGCAACTACTTTGTCAATTCCTATGATGGCGCGGGATTTATGGACTATGCTCACGGCAACTGGCAGCTCGGGAGCGCCAGCAAATATCGCGGGAAGGCGACCGATGGCCGGGATCCGGGAGTAGACTCAGTCGCCCTCTACGCTTCCGGCGTGAGATCCGCGAAAGAGGGAACGGCTGCGGCCGTGAGGTGACGCGCAGCGAACCTTAATGAAACGTCTGGTTAAAAAATCGAAGGGACTGATCATCGCTTTAGTTTGCGCTGACCCGTTCTACTCAAGACGTGAAGTTGTTGATGAGCGGAAAGTCTATGCCGCGACGGCGGCGTAATCAGCTTTGCGGCGATTCGCGACTTGATATGTACCCGGACACCCTTTTCGAAAAGTTGCGTTGGTCGTTCCCGTGGTTGGCGCGCTACCCCAGATGGCGTGCGCGAGAGTTAGCCAGTCGGGCGAAGAATTCAAAATCTCCCAGGCACCTGGTTATTCTCGTCGCAAATCACTTTGAGCCTTTGACAACCGATGAAGGACTTACTCAGCTTGAGCACTGGTGTAAGCTCGCTCGCAGTACAGGCAACGCAGTCCGAGACCACGACGGAACCCCCTTTCGACATACTAACTTCTTTCCGGCTGAGCAGTACGAGCGTCGTCGCATTCAGATGATTGCCGACTTGCAGGCGGAAGGATTCGGCGAGGTTGAGATCCATCTTCACCACGGCGTCGAAAAACCGGACACCGACGAGAACACCAGGCTCATACTCGCCGACTTTCGCGATGTTATTGCGGAAGAGCACAAATGCCTTTCGCGCACGAACCCTGGGTCTTCTCCTAAGTATGCTTTTGTGCATGGCAACTGGGCGCTGGCTAATTCTGCCGGCGGCAGATTTTGCGGCGTCGATTCGGAAATGCAGATTCTCTCCGACACAGGTTGCTACGCCGACTTCACTTTGCCCTCGGCGCCGGATCAATCGCAAGTGCCGCGCATCAATGCGATTTATCAATGTGATAATCCATTGACCGAAGCGCGGCCGCACCGCTCCGGTCCCGGATTGAAAGTCGGTGATGAACCAATCTTGCCA
>JBDUCB010000377.1:0-2224 GCA_040003695.1 bacterium | reverse complement strand
CAGAAAACGGAAAACTAATTACCTTCGTCGATGGCAGTCAGCTGCATGTTGACGAGGCCTGGATGCACGGAGAAGAAGTTTGGTACCGGCGGGAAAAGTTAACCGAAGTTTCCGTTCGCAAAGTGAAATCGATCGAGCCGGTGTTCGTTGCGCAGGTAGAAACCAAAACCAGTAACCGAACATCTCCACTGGTGCCAGCGGATCGTTCTCCCTCAACGCCGGTGCGGTACTGGATCTATCTCGTTGGTGGCGCGAAATTCAATGTGGACCAGGTGAAGGAAACATCCGAAGGCGCCTGGTACCAGCGGGCAAACCTTTTGAGCTTTCTCGCGCGCAACCGAATTGAACGTATCGAGCGAGAACAGCCAGGTACTTCGCCATCCGATTGGCAAGAACGCGGCTGGACTTCGGGCAACCTGGCAATCGATCAATCGATCAGAACAAATGGCAGCCGATTTGGAGTTGATCCTTATCTGGTTTTCTTGGTCATTGAACAGGAGTCGCATTTTCGGACCCGCGTTGTCAGCCCCAAGGGCGCGCGTGGCTTAATGCAGCTGATGCCGGGAACCGCTCGGCGGTTCGCCGTACGAAACTCGTTTGATCCAGCTGAGAATATTCGCGGCGGCACACAATATTTGAAAGAACTCTTGACGATGTTTAATGGGCGCGTGGATCTGGCACTGGCGAGCTATAATGCCGGGGAAGGTCGGGTGATTAGCTATGGCAACAAAGTGCCACCTTTCCAGGAGACACAGAACTACGTCAAGCGTATCGGGCAACGGTACAAAAAGGCTGCCGGTTCTCAAAACGATCCGCACAAAGCGCCGGCCGCGCGCGCCCCACAACCTGCACTAGCAGAGGAAAGACAATGAGAGTTTCTATGTTTAGCCGAACTCTGCTCATCCTTTTTTGCCTGAGTCTGTATTGGGCCAATGCGCCGGCACAAACAGGCACCGACGCTCCGCTTACAAACAACGCCATAGTTAAGCTGGTAAGGGCCAACTTCAAGGAAAAAACAATTATCGCAATCATCAGTTCGCGCGCTACCCATTTTGACCTGTCAACAGAACGAATGATCGAGTTGAAACGAACCGGCGTTAGTGAGCGAATTATTCTGGCCATGCTCGCGCGCCAGCAGGGTTTGGATTTTGACGAAGCCTGGAACGACGACGCTTTTTTCAATCAAACGGACGGCAATCAGAAAATCGGTAAAAACGATCCCTCAAGAAATCCATCTGTTTCAGGAAACAGCGCCGACATCTTTGGATCGAGTGGTGGTTCTCAAGGCAGCACCAAAACCAGAGGCGGCAACGGATCCAGTAGTGGCAACACAATCACCACTGGAACGGCGACCGTGCGCATCCTTCGCCCGCCTTCTGAGGCAGGGGCTACCCCTAAACTGGAAAAGGTCGCCACCCTCAACAACGACTCGATTGTAGAACTGATCGAAGCTGGCTTTTCCGAAGGCACAATCATCAGACGCATTGAACAGTCGCCAGTTGAGTTTGATCTTTCCCCGGAAAAACTTGCTGAACTGCGCAAGCACCGCGTTAGTGAAAAAATCCTTTCGGCAATGAAAACAGCGGCAGGTGACACTAGCGATCTAAAGGCTGCGCCCGCTTCCAATGGCACTGCTCGGCAATAAACAATTTCCAGCCCTCAGAGTATTGCTCTGTTTGATAGTGGCGGCCGTGCTGCTCTTTTCACAGGCATTCAAGGGCTCGAGTGCCGGCGCACAAACCAGCACGCGCAAGAAATCATCCGGCCCCTCTCAACGAAAAAATTCCGTAGCTGCACCATCGCCATCTCCCACACCTTCGTGGCTTGATCGACTGGGCGAGCCGCCGCCGCCGCCACCGCTTCCGCCACAAAAGGGGGAACAGCAAATTAGCCCCGGCGACGTAATCTCAGTCGAAACAACTGAGGTGATGCTGCCTGTTACTGTTCGTGATGCGAATGGTCGTTTGGTAGCTGCACTGACTCGTGACGACTTTCGCGTCTTCGAAGACAATCGCGAGCAACCATTGCGTGATCTGGCGCTGCGGCAAGTACCCGTCGACGCAATTCTCATGGTAGATGCATCGTCTTCCGCGGCCCGCAACCTGGATGACTTTCGTCGCGCCGCCGAGGGTTTTGCCGAACGTCTGGCGCCCGACGACCGCATCAGCTTGATCAAGTTTGACGATTCAGTTCAATTGCTGCAGGACTGGACTAAAAGCCGCTT
>JBDUCB010000011.1:0-7395 GCA_040003695.1 bacterium | reverse complement strand
AGCGCCGAACAATCAAGAAACATCAGAGAAGAAGCGTAGCGGTGGTTTCGCCGGTCGCTTCATTTTGTTTCTGCTGGTTCTCGGTGCGCTGGCCGCTGCGTTTTATGGCGGCAGGAAATACAAGAGCACGATTCCCTACCTCGATCAGGATAATCCTATCGCCGCGCAACCTTCACCGACAGCAACTGCGGCGACAGAGGATCCATTCTCCCGATTTGAAACCGCCCGGCGTGAAGTTGACCGCGATCCGAATGCCTGGCTGGCTACAAAAGCAAAGAGCGATCTAACGCGACAAGGCATTCAGAACCCGCTCGACTCTTCAGAGCCCGAATTCTTGTATCTCTACGGACGTGCCTCCCTGCTTACGGGAAATGCGGATGAAGCGGCAAAAGCATTTGAAGCCGTGATAGCCAAAACAAACAGCAGTTCGTCGCCTGAATATGCCACGCTGCGAAAAGAGGCAACCCTCGGTCTCGCCGCGGTAGCGTTGAAGTCGGAAAAGGACAAGCCCGCCGCGCAAACGCATTTTGATGAAATAATTCAAAAGCCTTCCGCAACCCTTTCTCCATCAGTTTCGCAACCAACTCCATAGCCCTCAATTCCGCGCGTAGCATCAAATACCACGCGAGAACGTAAGCGCGAAGATGGCAGAACTGAAGCTACAACAAAGCAGGCTCGATGGTCGTTACGACATTCTTGAGTGCCTTGGGCGCGGCAGTTATGCCGAGATCTATGTAGCGCATGACAACGCAGCGCCTGACGGCGCGCCAACCACCGTGGTCATCAAAGCGCTCAACATGTTTCTTCAGGATGCGCCTGATGTTGATCTCGAACACACGCTGATTGTCAACTTTCAGAACGAAGCGGTGGCGCTGGATCGCGTGCGCCATCCAAATATCATTAGCCGGCTGGGGCACGGCACGGCCATCGATCTTGCGGGCACAACTTTTCATTACATCGTGCTTGAGTACTTGTCGGGCGGCGATATGTCCGTTCTATCCCGAAATCATCCTTTAACGATCGACAAAGCACTGTTTTATCTTGAGCAGGTTTGTTCCGGACTGGCGCACGCACATGAGTGTGGCGTTATCCATCGCGACATCAAGCCGCATAATTTATTGTTAACGGCAGACCGCCAGGTTGTGAAGATCGCGGACTTTGGCGTGGCGCGTCTCGAGGCAACCGAAGGCGTCATCACACGCGTCGGCACAAACATTTACTCCGCGCCTGAACACAATCCGCTCGTCCAAACGGGCCAACTGGATACCGGCATGCTGCTTATCAACAAGGAACACCTGACGCCCGCTGCCGATATCTATTCGCTGGCCAAGACTACCTACACGTTAATAGCCGGCGAATCGCCGCGCCGGTTTGCACAACATGCGATACGCGAACTGCCGGCGTCGATCAGCGATCATTACTGGTCGCGTCCACTACTGCGTGTGCTGGAAAAAGCAACGCAGACGCGACCCGATCAGCGCTATCAGACCGTGCAGGAGTTTTGGGATGAACTTTCCGAGGCTACGCTGCCGCCAACAAAGTTATTGACTGAAGCCGACAACGCGGCGCGACGTAAACCGAGCGCCGATCTTGCGGTTGAACCAGAATCGTTTCCTGAGGCGGCGCCGCAGGCCCATTTCGTGCCAGTGATTACCCCGGCGGCGTTGGCTTTTGCAGAAGCGCCACGCCGTCCAAAGATTGTTGTGCCGGTAGCTGCTATACCAGTTGATAAGAAGCCGAGCCTTCGCGACCGACTAATGCCGGAGCGAGCCACGCCGCCGGCAACGTCGAAGGCGAAAGCCGCGTTAGCGCGCCGGCCGGTTGGTCAACAGCGCAAGCGTACTTACATAGTTGCGATGGTCTTAATAGCCGCGTTTTCGTTTATGCTGCTGGCCACTCACAAATACGTTACGTCTCATTGGAATCCCTTCGTTGAACTACCCGCGATGGGCGACCTTTTTGTAATTGGCCGCGAAGGTGTTACAACAACGGATGTAAATTTGCGATCCGATGCGAGCACAGCGAACCCGGCGGTGGGCGTGGCGGAAAGCGGATCGCGCGTTAAGATTCTGGCCACGACCGACAACTGGTACGAAGTGCAGGTTTTGCAACACGGACGGCCGAAGGCTAGTCCGTTCACTTCTGATCGCGGCTGGATAAACAAGAAGTTCGTAAGATTTGATTAGCAGCACGGACATTCCTGTCTGTCTCTTAGCTGCTGTTTGCTGTTTGCTGTTTGCTGTTTACTGTTTCCTTTTTACTATTCACGATTCACGATTTACGATTCACGACTTATGGGCTTATTAGAATCAATCAGAAAATGGATCGACGGCGAGACGGGCGAAGACCTGGTCGAATCCGCGGACGAGCACGCTAAACCGCGCCGCATTTGGGAAGAGTTTCTGGTAAAGATCGCGCGTGAAGTTGAAGCTGTCATGCAGCGCGAGATGTTTACGCCGCCCGGTGGTCCGACCTACATTCCACGCGAGTACATCGTCTATCTCAGCAACGAGGATGATAAGGACTGGCAGGGCGACAAGCGTCGTGGTCTCGAGCAGGGCTTGTTTCATGTGCTCTCGGAGCGCGCGCGCGAGTTGAGCGGCCACACTGATCTGGCAGCGAAATCTTTTGCGGTGGAGTTGCGCGTGGATGGAACTTTGGAGAAGGGCCAGTTTCGCGTTCAAGGCGTTTGGGATGAAACTGAAAGCGGCCACACGCAGGTAACGCCCCGAGTTTCTGCTTCGCAACCTGCTGCGTCTGGCGGTGCAAATCTAAGCGAGACCGTTCGTGAACTCGCCGACGGCAGTAGACCTGAGACTGCAACCGGTGAACAAAGTGAACAGACGGTCGTGCGCCGGCGCATCAAGGAACTATACACCGTTGAAGTTTGGAAAGATGGCGTGCGTGAATCTGTGGTACCCATTACCAAAAATGAAATCACCATCGGTCGTGGCTCGCGAACGATCACAGTTGACCTGCCGTTGAAAGGTGATCCGGAAGTGAGTCGCGTGCATGCAATCCTCACGCGCGAAAATGATGGGCGTTACTGGCTCGTATCAAAAGGCCGCAACCCCACGACCGTTGCCGGCCGCGATCTGCCGCGCGAAGAGCGCACCGAAGTCATGCCCGATCAAAAGATCGCCATCTGTAATTTCATCATCAGAATCCAACCGAAGTAACGGTTTGCAGAAATCCTTGCATCGTGATTACCTGGCTAAAGCCAGGTGCGAATCAAAGAGGACGCGGAGCGATCTCATTAGCACCGGGCTTCAGCCCGGTGAACAAGGTCGTCATTCATGTCCGAAACCGTTTCAACGGTTTCAGTCTTCGTGCCATTTCAATCCATATTTTTTGACAAACAGTTCAAACTCATCGCGAAAACTCTTCTTAGCGTGATGTTGTTCCTGACTCGCGATATAGGCAGCAACTCGCTCAACATCTGAATGTGACACGGAAAACGCGCCATACCCGCGGCCCCATGAAAACCTTCCTTGCAAAAGTTTCTCTTCATTTGTCCAATGCGAGGAACTACCTTTGAGCAACTGAATCACTTCCTCAACGCATTTGTTGGTAGGTAGGTCAATCAACGAGTCTACGTGCTCAGCGTTAACGTAATTGATTTTCACGTAAATCTCTTTTTCTACAGAAGAAGTTCGACAGAAAACGGGAGACTTTTGCGGCCGAAGGTTTTGGTAGCATTGGTTCTCGATCCAACGTCGTCCAAATAAGATGGATCCAGCAGCGACTGTAGGAGTGTTTTGACATGACGTGTCTTGTAACACAGCCGAAGTGTTAGCCAAGAGGCGCGTCAGAAAGAAACCGTTGAAACGGTTTACACAAATTCTTGCATCGGGATCACCGGGCTAAAGCCCGGTGCTAATAAGATGGGCGACCGAGCGATGGACGGAGCGTGGTAAACCGGTAAGAGGTCTGCAACTTTCGGCTACATCCTGCAACCCTGCGAGTCTCATGAATGGCGAGGCTAGTGACGAATACTCGGCTATCTAAATGTTGGATCTTAAGCTATCGGCTTACGCCTGGCCCGCGGCGGCAGTTTGTGTATTGGGATCGAGTTCGGTGAGGAGTTGCTTGAGTAACGGGATATCTTTGGCAGCGTCGAGATAATTCTTGCCGAGCATCTTCAGGAAGCGACGTTCTTTAGTCTCACCATTTAGCTCCTTCAACAGCGCGCGACAGAAGGCGGTCACGACAATCGGGTCGAATTGCGAGCCAGTGTTGCGACGCAAATCGATAATAACTTCATCAAAAGTACGGCGCGTCTTGTAAGGGCGGTCCGTAGTCATCGCGTCAAACGAATCGGCGAGCGTCACAATCTTCGCACCGAGCGGAATTTGTTCATCAGTTAATCCATCGGGATAGCCGCGGCCATCCATTCGTTCGTGGTGATACTTCGCCATCAGTGGAATGTCTGCGTAGGGATGATGAATAGGCGAAAGAATCTCAAATCCGGCGGCAGGGTGCCGGTTGAGTTCACTTGATTGCTTGGCATCGATGCGATAAGGCGCGTTGATGATGTCGCGCTCGACCACCAGCTTGCCGACGTCGTGCAGGTATCCGGCGATGGCCATGCCTTCAACTTGTTCCTCACCAAAACCCAACTCGCGCGCAATCATCTCGCTGTACTTGCCGACGCGGTCGGAATGCCCTTTCGTGTACTTATCCTTGATGTCGATCGCGGCGGCAAACGCACTCACCGTGTCGCGATAGATTGCGCGGAGGTCTTCGTAAAGGCGCCGGTTCTCAACCGCTTGTTGCTTCACTTCCCCAAGCAGGCGATGCGTGTGAATGCCAACACCGATATGCCGCACCATTGATTTGATGATATCCAGATCGCCAGCAAGAAAACCTTCGCCGCTGGCTTTGCCGCCGAGTAAAACAAGACCGGTCAAGTCGCCGCGAACGATCATGGGAATGATTAGTTCAATTTCCTGGTCTTGAAGATCAGTCGCGTAACGAGAGAGAAAAGTCGGCAAAGATTCGCCCTTCGTTACAGCTGCCTTTTCGACCCGGTCGCTACCGCTCCCGGTACTGACCTCATCTCGAACGTTGGCCGCTGGACTTTGGACATTAGAGGCCGGGCTTTGGACTTGAATATCTTGGCCACTGTTTTGGCGTTGGACATCGGACGTTGAACTTTGGACTGTGAGCACGCCGTCAGGCGCATTGAGAAAGACCTCGCGATCTGCATCTTCAACGTCAAACTGCGGCTGATAATCTTCAGCGACACCCCACACGGCGAGCAGGTTTGTGCTCTTGTCTTCGGGAAGCAGATGAATAGGACACTCAATGATGGCGCCGCGGCGGATCGCAAGGGTACCGAGCAGCAGGTGCAGCGACGTGCGCACCATCTCCATAAAGTCACCCGTGTCGGCAACTTCCTGGCCCAGATCAGCAAGCGCGCCAAACGAGTGAATAAGTTTTTGTGTGTTTGATTCCATTAACGACGGTAGTTAGTAGTCAGTAGTCAGTAGTCAGTAGTCAGTAGTCAAAGCGAGTATAACTTCGGCGGACTTCTAAATCTAACCTATAAATCCATGTTTCTTAAATTTAGAGTTCTTTCGCTCCTCAAGTTTATAAGGACGATCCACGAAATGCACGAAGGTTCACGAACCAATTTAGTGTTGTTTAGTGTGACTTAGTGGATCGTCCTCTACCAAGTGGATCGGCAGAAAGACAAAATATTGTTGCTGCTGACTGCTCCTGCCGTCTGCCTCCTGCCCAGTCAGTGCCCCATTACTTTTGTGCTTGTGGAAAGTGTGGTGAGCGCTTCCTGTTCATCTTTGGCAAGCACGACGTGACGTGTCAGCCCGAGCATTTCGAATAGCTGGACCGTCTCGTTGTTCACATCAGAAAACACGACCAGTGCGCCGCTCTTTTCGGCGATGTCGATGATGCCGAGCAGGATGGAGATGCCAATACTGTTGACCAGTTCTGTGTCGCCGAAGTCTATAACGAGGGCGCGTGCGCCGGAATCAAGTTGCTTCCTGCACTCGCGTTCGATGCGTTCGCCGGTGAGCTTATTCAAATAGTCGCTCGCGTAAACGACTGCGGTCGTACCGACCTTATGCGAGCGCACATTTGATTTTGTGGATTCTGCCAAACGATTTATTCCTCTCGGCCCCCGAAATTCATGAGCGCGGACGAATCGCAAACTAAAGTTTGCGCTACGGGCGCAGATACTTAGTCATGCGCAAGCTGGTGCCTTCGTCAACGCGTTCAAACTCAACTTCATCCATCAACGTCTGTATCAACTTCAGTCCCCATCCGCGCCGCTGGTCCAAAGCATCCTCCATCTCTCCGGCGCGAACGCCATTCCTCGCCTCAATATTCGCAGGCAAGACGCCGCGACTCGAAATAGTAATCACCAATTTATCATCTTCGACTCGAAAACGCTGATAAATCTTTTGGTCGGGACTCAGGCTATGTTCGGAGGCGTTGATACAGGCCTCGACGATTGCTGTCTTGATTTGATTGATCGCCTCAGGACGAAAGTTAAGGCGACGGGCGATCTGTTCGGCAGTTGCAGCGGCCAGCAACTCGTTGTCCGCGCCCATCGGCAGGATGAAGACGTATTCATTGTCTGTTGCGGGAGCGGGTTTGCTCTCTGCAAGCTCCGCGGTGAGCAAATCGAATTGAGCGCGACTCGATGCATAGGCGCCGCGTGCGCGCAACTCTTCCATCGCATCAGCCGAGAAGCCTTCGTTCGCAATCAACCACAACTGATAACGCAGGAAACCGGATCGTGTGGCCAGGTTCTGCAAGCGATTGCACCAGGCCTCAACCAGTTCGGCGCCCGCCTCAAGCTTGCTATCAATTTTCGCCGCTAGCCAAACGATCTCGTTTTCATTCGTATAAGTTGGACCATCAAAAGCGTGGGCGACGACGCAGCTCTCTTCGTCAAACGTTTTAAGCTCGGAACTGAAAACAACGCCGTGAGCCGTGTGGAATACCTGCGGCAGCTTCACCGTCTGCGGATCAATTTCCATTCGGGCCTCGATTTCTTCCACCGGCGTGCCTTTGTAGTCGGCAGCAAAAGCGGCGTAATCGAAAAGCACGCTGGGTACACGTTGATAGTTGAACTGCTGCAGCACGTCTCGCAAAGGGAGGCTTGCAGTACGGCGATAACGACGGGCTACGATTTGCGGCGCCTGCTTCAACGCCGCCGAAATCAGGTCGGCTACGACCAGGGCCCGCGACTCGCGTAGCGCGTCCAGACGAAAGCGGCTGCGCACGAAGTCTCGCCAGGCGTGCGAACCGCGCTGTGTGTCCACAGTCTCGCCATCCCAGTTAACAATCTCCTGAACGTGCAGACGCCGCAGAATTTCTTCTACTTTAGCGGCGTCCATATTAAGCCGCTTGGTCCAAGCCAAGAAC
>JBDUCB010000316.1:0-7411 GCA_040003695.1 bacterium | reverse complement strand
CGGAACCGCGAGCCGACCGGCCACATGGAAAATGATCGCAGGCTTTGATAGACGTTGCTTTTTAACAACGGACTGAAGGAGTCAATGTCATTCATACGAGCGTACTGAGCGCGACCTACTTCCAAGACGCCATAAAACTTTTGCGGTGTTCCCAACCAACCCAGCGTGTTGCGCACACTCACGCGCCAGGTTCCAGCAGTCGGCGCGGCAAATGAAAGTGTTTCGTGTTTTCCGTTAAGGCCGGTCAGGTTAATCGCATTGGCTTGACCCCGCAGTGCACCGGTTTGATCGTAGACTGCCAATGCCAAGTCGTTAGCGCTCCAAAGCGGCCCCCATGAAATCTGAAGCGAAGCTGTCACCGCTCCTTCGGGCACCGGCACACTGATGTCTGTGGTCATGCCCGGCTGAACCGTTCCTGAAAACTGAACCGGCGCGTCGCTCAAAAATTGAACCTGGTTACGATCCACTGTGCCACGCCAGGCGCCAATTCGCCGTGCTGGGAAGGCTGACTCGAGCACCGCCGCGTGAACGTTGAGCATGCCCGTTCCACTTTCATAACTGTAATAAGGCGGAAGCGGTGTTGCGGTACGTTGCAGGATATCTTTAACTTCGGATGGCGCCAGGTTTGGATTCGCTTCCAACATTAAAGCGATCGCGCCCGCAACCTGAGGCGCTGAAAAACTGGTGCCGTTCGCCGTGGTGTAGTAAGGAAGCTCCGAAGCGCTAAGACGTTGCGCATCAGCGCCGGCAATACCCGTAGCGCCGGTCACATTCGCGACACCCGAGCCGCGCAAGCTGACAACATTGACTCCCGGCGCCACCAGCGTCGGGTGAAACATTGAGTTTGCAAAGTCGCCGCGCGAAGAAAAACTGGCCAAGCGCCCTTTTGTATCGGTCGCGCCCACGCTGACAACCCACGGCGCTACCGCGTAAGGATTTAAAGTATGCGCGCCCGGACCAGTGTTGCCGGCGGAGAAAACTACATTGATGCCTTTATCAGTCAACATTCGCGTAGCTATATTGACCGGATCGTTAACGTCGAACACGGTGTTTGCCGAAAAACTGCAATTAACAACGCGAACACCAAGACTGCTGCCATTGGCTAGCAGATAATCAAACCCTTCAAGCACGTAGAGGAGTGATAAATCGCCGGCGCTTAATCCTACGACGCGCGCCCCCGGCGCGACGCCCGCATATTTTCCGCTCGACAAACTTCCGTTTCCGGCAATCACGCCGGCGACAAAAGTTCCATGTCCATAAGCTTGATCGGTATTGCTCAGGCTTTCAGAGTTAATCGGGTAGCTAAAACCAACACTGGCGCTCTGCGTTCCCGCCAACTTAATATTTTTCGCCACGCGGCCCGCAAGATCGCTGTGGTTGCCATCGACGCCGGTGTCAAGGACAGCAACCGTTACGCTTTTTCCTGTCACTGACAGATTGTGGTTGCTGGTAGTAATTTCTGCATCGCGCCAGACACGTTCAACGCCAGTTACCGCGCGCACTTCCGGCTCGCTGTTCAGATTCAAGGTTCGATTGCCGTAGATTGATCGAACCGCTGGTAACTTGGAAATAGCGGTGATCTGATCGCGCGTGCCGGTAACTGTGATCATAGGCAACGCGCGCAAGCGTGTGCCGCCGACTATTCCGATTTTTTGCAGGTCAGCAAGATCCGAATCGGAAGGCACGCGATGATAGACAACAACTGCGTTGATTGTGCTGTCGTCTGTCAGTTGACTTAGTTGCAGTGCCAACTCCGGATCGACGCTTCGCAGTCCGGATGTCGCGGGAAGAAGTGCGCTTGGCAACAGTCCGTCAGCGCCGGTCATAACAATCCCGTCAGCACCGGTCATCACGATTCCATCAGCGCCCGTCATGACAATTCCATCAGCGCCAGTCATCACGATTCCGGTTGCACCGCTGAATCTCAATCCATCAGGTACGACTGAAAAAACTACGCCGTCTGCACCGGTTGCTCGAACGGAATCGGCACCCGTCATCACGATGCCGTCCGCGCCGGTCATCACAATGCCATCAGCGCCGGTCATTACAATGCCATTGCCGGCTTGCCGTTGAACACCGTCCGCGCCGGTCATCACGATTCCGTCGGCGCCAGTCATTACAATTCCGTTAGCCAGCGTGACAGTTACTGAATCCGCGCGATAAGTGGTCCCGTCAGCGCCAGTCATCACGATGCCGTCAGCGCCAGTCATCACGATGCCGTCAGCGCCAGTCATCACGATGCCGTCGGCACTGGTTGCACGAACGCTATTGGGATATGCGACGCCGTCGGCTCCAGTCATGACAATGCCATCAGCGCCGGTCATGACAATCCCATTGGCGCCGGCATTTAACACACCATCTGCGCCAGTCATAACAATGCCATCAGCGCCGGTCATGACAATGCCATCAGCACCGGTCATGACAATGCCGTTAGAGGAAGTGATGCTGAGTCCGGCCATCGTTGGCGTCACAAACACCAACACGACCAGCGTCATGGCAATCGACTGCTTTATTTTTTGGAAAAACGGATTAGATCCAGTCTTCATGCTTAGCTAACTATCACCTCAGTCGGGTTTCTTGGCGCAGTCATGCTAACTTTCTGGCGAGGTGCTTTCGTCCGGTTAAATATGACGCCCAAAAACCAATACTATCTTAGTTCGTAACTCTTGGCGCCGCCTGCCTCTTGCTCATTTTCCCTTTGAAAGCCCAAGTATTGTAGGGGCGGACGGCCTGGAATTTGTTGCGTAAACCTTGCGATTTCTCGCTGAAATCATCTGTTTGACCAACTTTGCTAAACAACCAGCTGTTGATAGAGTTTCCTCGTCTCCGCGCTGGGCTCTACCCCCAGCTCGTTTTCCAGAATTCGTTTTAGTCCCTCGTAGTGCTCTTTTACCGCACCGCGATTTCCCATGGCTGCGTGCGCGCGCAAAATCAGGCAGTGAATGTCTTCTCGAAACTGGTCTTGCCGCACGATAAGTTGAGCTAACTGCATCGCCTTTTGCCAGTCTGACGCGGTTTCTGCGACGGCGGCCAGTGATTCCAGCAGGCGCAGGTATTGCTCGCGGTAGTAAGTGCGTTGTTCTTCGACCCAGGGTTCATAGCTTCCTTGCATAAACTCGCCGCGATAAAGATCAAGCGCTTGCTCATAGGCGCGTACACAATCTTCAAACTTGCGAGCGCGGCGCGCGTTTTCGCCTTCACTCAGCAGGCGATCAAACTCTTCAATATCGATACGATAAGAAAACTCAGAATTGAGTTGATAATCCCCGTCGCGATACAGCAAGAAGTTTTGTTTCAAAGGCTGGTTACTATTTAGGGCTTTGCGAATATGCGAAACCGTGGGATGAAAATTCTTTTCAACCACGGCCATGTCTGTTTCGCCCCAGAATGTATCGACGATGGTGTCTTTCGACGCTCGATGATGACGACGCGAAACGATGAAGCACAGAATGTCGCGAGCCCGTCGCGTGGTCCACGCGTCGGCCGCGAGTGGTCGCGAAGGATCGCGCAGTATTGCGACCGGCCCCAGCATATTGACTGTTAGATCTGTTACCGGTTGGTTGCTCAGTGCAATCTCAGAAACCCGGGCGGGCAGCGGCGTTGCCGTAGAGCTGGCTGAAACATGTTCTCGCAAGTCAAAAGGCAATAGCTCCAAAGCGTCTTCGCCGGAAAAGATTTCCCGGTACTTCTCGATCTTCCGCTTGAGCCAGTATTCATAGTCGTATCTAACCGTGAGATCGACTACGCGCCGCAGACGTTCGAGCATGCCGCGTTCGTTACCAAGTTGGAAATCACAAAAAGCAATGGCCATGCTCGCCTGCGCTTCATAATAGTAGAGGCCATGCACATGGAAGTATTCGACTGCTTTGCCGAGATCTTCTCGAGCTTCCTGGTACTTACCCCGAGCTGCCATGATGCGGCCGCGTGTAAGTGAGGCGGTAAAGAATCCGAGTTCGCCTTTTTCCGGCGGGCGAGCGCCGATGAGATGATCAATCTGCGCCTGGGCCGCCGAAAGATCCCCAATCCGTAGACCAAGCAAGGCGCGCTCTTCCAGTAATTCGGTGCGGGTTAGACCGATGCCGGCTTCGTCGTAAGCACGCGCTGCGCGTTCGTAGTATTCGACCGCCCTTTCGATTTCGCCGCGTTCGCGATAGAGGTTGCCGTAAGTTTCGAATGTTTCCGCGCGTGTGCCGGCGAGACTAAAGAGCTGGCAGCCTTCCAGCGCATTATCGAGATGCTTTTCACAGGCATTGAAGTCGCCGCGATAGAGGTAGCAGCGCGCCATGTTCAGATGAGCGACTGCTTCCTGGGGCATCGGTGGTGCCTGCCGATCTTTTCTCAGCATGCGGCTGAGCCAGCGTAATGCCTCGCCAAAGTCACCGCGCATTCCGGCGGGCGTACCCAGATTGTGTGTGATCAGGCGGACGTAATACTCATCATTGCGCTCTTCCGCCGACTGTAAAGCTGCGCGAAACTCACGTTCCGCGGCTGCCCATTCACCCATCGCGACCAGGCATAAACCACGCGTGTTGCCGCACTTGGTGCGCACGGCTGAATTCGTCTCGCTGAGCAGGATCGCGCGATCGAGATAACTAAAAGCCAGGTCGTAATCACCCTCGCGCCGTGCCAGCGTCGCCAGTGAGTGCAGCGCATCGGCCTCGCCTTCGTTGTCAGCGCGGTCTTGAAGAAGAGTTACCGCGCGGCGCAGGAGTGAATGGGCGAATTCGTATTCACCTTGCAAGCGCGCCACTTCGGCTCGATGGGCCAGCGCGCGCGGATGAGCCTCGAGCGCTGCCGGCGGCAACGAATCGGCCAACGAGGATAACGAACCAAGCGCTCCGGTAGAGATCCATTCCACGCCCCGTTCGGCTATCAAGTTGGCTGCACTAGCAAAATCTTCCGCCGCCAGCAGGTGCCTGACTGCCTGTTCCCATGCCTGACGTTCAATGAAATAGCCTGCGCAGCGCCTGTGCTCGGCGGAAACTCCCGACCGGCCTATCTCGGTGCGCAGACGCCGTCTTAAGAAATTCTGGAAGAGTGGGTGCAGGCGATATTCTTCACCGCGCCGATCGCTGGCGACGGTGATGAATACGTTGCGCCGCACCAAATTTGGTAATAGGCGTGAACAATTCAGATCCGGATACAGGGAAGCACAGATATCCAATTCAATACGGTCGAGCAATGAAACCTTTAGCAATAGGTCTTGCACGTCGGCAGGCTCATCAGAAAATACTTCCTCCGCAAAATAATCAAAAATGTCCCGCTCGGATTGCCGCAGCACTTCTACAAGGTCGGGTACTTCCGCCTGACCCTCGCGGCTACTGATGGCGGTGCGGTGGGCCACCTGTCTGACTAGTTGCAACGCCGTAATCCAACCGTGCGTCCGTTCGCGATACTCCGCCAGTTGTTCCGGAGTCAACTCGAGATCAAAAACACGGCGGAACAATTCCCGCGTCTCTTCATCAGTGAAGAGAAGATCGCCACGGTCGATCGTGGCGAGCGGAGAGTTTGTGCGCAGCCGGCCCAATGCGAGCGGCGGAACTTCTCGGGAAACAATAACCACGTGCAGGACGTCAGGAAGATATGCAAGCAACCTATCCATGACATGGTGCACGGCCGTGTTCACGCCCAGATGATGATAGTCATCCAATACGAGAATCAGTTGTTGCTCAACATGTTCGAGTACTTCGTTTAGAAAAACATCGACAGCCCGTTCCGGATGTTGCGCAGGCTCGCCGGTTGTCTCCTGAAGATACGAAAACAACGCATTGCCAAAAGCCGGGATCAGTTTCTGAATGCCAAAGCCCAGATAACCAAGAAAAACGGCGGGGTCGGCGTCCGTGTGGTCCAACTGGTACCAGACAAACTGACGTTCGTGAGTGCGCAGAAAATCGGCGACCAGTGTCGTTTTTCCCGAACCTGCGTTGGCGGTAACCAGCGTCAGTGGATAACCGAGATTCGCAAGCAAACGATCGGTGAGCCTTGGTCGCGACAGTAGTTGTGGAGCGGGACGGGGTGGTAGCAGCTTGGTTCGCAGAATGAAACCCGGAGGCGAACCGTGTAGGCTGCTTTTGTCTGCTAACGAAGTTTCGGCGGAAAAGTTTTCCGGATGCTTCCTGGGCGCCATTAGCTGCTGTCTCTGACCCGGGGTCCCCAAGCTAGCAGGCAGCTTGGGATGGTGTACGCTGCTAGGGTAGAGCGGCAGAGTAGCATGGCGAAATGGGAACAATCCACCATCGATTGGGAGGAGCTGATTATTCACAAAACATTCCTGGGACTCATCAGTCAGTACCCGGCGTTGTCGCTCCTAAGCAAATTGCTCGGGCAGATTTGTAAGACTAAGTTCCCGAGATTGATTGTTCGTTTCAACATTCGACTTGCAAAGAAACGCCGCAAACTCGTCGAGTGCGCTGGCCCGGCCATGCGAGTGGTCCAGTGCAATGCTGGCCTGCTCGCTTGAAAGCCCATAGCTTTCAAATAAAGCAATCGCTTCCGGACGGGTGAAAGCGAGCGCTTCCTCTTCGATAACTACCAACGATTGTTTTGAGCGCAAACGCCACAACGGCGCCGGCGGCATGCTGCGACACGTGATTAGCAGGTGTACATCCGATGGCAGCAGCGGCAGTAGCCGCGTAAAAAATGGCACTAGCCATTCTGAATCGCAGACGAGATGAAGATCTTCTATTACGATCAAAAGCGGATTGTGCTTGTCGCTGTCTCCCAATTCGTAGATGAATGATTCGGCGAGCGCATCAATCCGATCGAAATCAGCAGCTTCAATCACTGGCCACAATAACCTGGCTCCAAAGCCGGGACGTTGCTCGCGCACGCTACCAATCAGATACTCAAAAAAGATACGTGGGTCGCTGTCGGGTGCGTCGACCTTGTACCAGGCGACGTTTCTTCCGCATCGTTCCGCAAAGTCAACTGCCAACATGCTTTTGCCTGTTCCCGCGCGACCACTAATGATCGTAGAAGTACCCGCAGCCAAACTTCGCTCCAGCATATTTAGCAAACGCGACCGGGAAATGCGCGCCCGCTGCTTTGGCTGCGCGATTTTGTCTGTAATGAGTTCCAACCTGCCGCTTGTCAGGTCGTGAGATGAGTCGATTAAGAACATAAGAGTTGGAGGAACATCCTTCCGTGTTACCTAAACCTCGCTTAATGGCTGCCAATTCAAAGGGAGAAGCGCGTCTCCAGCTGCCACTCCATGTTTTATTGCAATCCGCTTGAGAAATTCTTGAGGTTTTAAACACGGCTTGCCACGGGGAGGGATGGAATGACCCCGTCCCAAACGCACCTATTCCCGAAAGGCCGCTGTTCGCCACCTTGCCACTTCCAAAACCCGAAGAAAAAGGCCTATTTTGTGGTATTTACCGCATGACAAACGACGGCCAACTTTGTTATACTT
>JBDUCB010000258.1:0-7419 GCA_040003695.1 bacterium | reverse complement strand
GCCTCAAGCAAACGCCGCTGGTGAATCATTGGTGGAATGTGCCGCTCTATGTATCAGCGCGCGGGTTAACTACGACGGCGATACCCTACCAGGATCGCTATTTCGAAATTGAATTCGACTTCATCGATCACAAACTGCGAATCGAATGCAGCGACGGCGCGCTGAAGACACTTGATTTGCGTCCGCAGTCAGTCGCTGCCTTTTACGCGGAAGTCATGGCGGCGCTGCGCGAGTTGGACATAGAAATAGAGATTTGGACCATGCCGGTCGAGATACCGAATCCGATTCGTTTTGAAGACGACACGACGCACGCTTCCTACGATGCGGAGTATGCGAATCGTTTTTGGCGGGCGCTCCTGAAGATGGATCCGGTGTTTCAGGAGTTTCGCTCGCACTTCATCGGCAAAGTCAGCCCGGTGCATTTCTTTTGGGGCAGCTTTGATGTGGCTGTCACGCGGTTTTCAGGCAAGTCCGCACCGCCACGCGAAGGCGCTGATCTGATAACGCGCGAGGCTTACTCGCATGAAGTTATCAGTCACGGATTCTGGCCCGGCAACAAAGATATGGAAGCCGCGTTTTATTCTTACACAGCTCCAGAGCCGGCGGGCTTGGCTGATGTTGTTAGCCAAGGCAAGATTCGTCCTGCTCAGACTTTCTACAGTCCGGAGATGAAAGAATTTTTCCTGCTTTATGATGAGGTGAGGAAATCCGACTCACCTGAAACAGCTCTAAGGGATTTCTGCCAGACGACCTACGAAGCCGGCGCAGACCTCGCGGGCTGGGAGCGTGTAGCACTCGAACGATAGATTTTAAGCCACAGATGAACACTATTAGCACAGATCATAAAAGCTTCTGCCATCTGTGTGATCCGTGTTTATCTGTGCTAATTTTGCTTCGTCAGTGTCAATGGCTTTGCGAAATAACCAGGCCGGTAGCGCAGTTTCAAATCCTGTTTGCGTAACTCGGGGTTTGTGATCTCGATGCGCAGCTTGCGATAGGTGTTGTCGCGTTTCTTGTTCGTCGATGAGTAAGCGATGAGGTATTGCGAGCGCAGTTCCTGCTGGATCTCAGTGAATGCCCGCTGCAAATCGCCTTCCTTCTTCGGAAAAAATGCGCGACCGCCGGTGCCTTCAGCCACCGCGCGCAAGTTGTCGCGATCGACCCCCTCATATTTTGAATCACCAATGCCAATGGCATAGATCACTGCTTCCGAGGCGAGCGCGCTGTTGATCGCCTCAACACGGGTAACGCGACTAGTCGTGTCCTGTCCATCGGTCAGCAGAATGATCGCGCGTCGCCGTTGGCCGGGGGCTTTTGCCAGTACTTCGTTGGAACTAAGCGCGATCGCATCCCAGATCGCGGTGCTTCCTTCAGGCGGTACGGCTTTGCGACCTGGACCGGTGGCGATGCCGCTGATCGGTTTTCCCGCTCCCAGATAATCCGGCATTGCTACCTCAACGCGTTCGAGCGCGCGATAAATGCCGAGTATGTCGCGCGACAGCGGCTGTTCGAGAAAGGCAGAACCCGTAAATGGAATGACGGCCGCCTGATCCTTGTTGGAATGAATGACACTCTCGACAAAAGAACGCACTGCCCCCTTTTCATCTGCCAGGGTGCGCTCTTCGGAAACGCTAATGTCGATCAGAAAAGCAATTGAGAGCGGCCGATCGGTTTCGCGTTGGAACGTGACGGGCTGTTGCGGCACGCCGTCTTCCAAGACGCGGATGTCGTCCTGATTTAGTGTGATAACAAAGCGACGCTGTGCGTCAGTGGCGTTAAAGAAAAGGTTGGTAACATTCGTCTCGACGCGGATGACTTCATCTGGTTCAGGTGTTTGGGCAACAAAGCTAGAGCTGTAGAAAAACAGCGAGAAGATTATTACCGATAGCAGAAGCTTCAATTTCATTCGTCGAACATCTCTTGCGGCTCGGCCGCCTTCAGTGCGGAAAGGCTTTGCCTTTCCGTAGTCATTTCCATTAAGACCGGAGGCTATGCCTCGAACAGTGAAAGGCGTAGCCTTCAACCCGAAGTTTGGTACGGAAAGCCAAAGGCTTTCCGCACGGAAGGCGGCAAAGCCGCTGCACTACTGTATCCACCAAGGCCCGCTGTACGTCTTCATTTCAAGGCTTTGATATTGGCAGGCTTTGCAAAAAGCGAGTCGGGCAGCGGTTGATTATGATCAACCGACTCGTAGCTTATGCGACTGAACTGTACGCCGTTGATATAGTGGTCCACCACCCACGGCGCGGTGATACCGCTAATCGTTATGTATTTGGCCAGGCGATCCTCTTCGGATACTTCCTCAGTTTCATCAGTGTCCGCTTTCTTTCGAATTCGCTTGTAAATAACTTTCGCCGGCAAGCCATCTCGCGCGCCAAACTCATACTCGATCCAAAAACCGTCCGCATAACTCAAGCGCACCGTCTCATTCCGTTTGCCAACGCCCGCTTCGCGTCGGCCGACGTAGCTCAGCGTGGCGCCATCTTTTCGCCACCAGCCATGTAAAAGGTTCTCGACGCTTGTGCGCATGCTTCGCTTGAAGTCAGCGATCTGCGGCGCCTTCATATCGGCTATCACTTTGTTGGCGCCATCGAAAATCCAGCCTGTTTCGCCGGCGTTCGTTTGGATTGTGCGGATGCCCAGGCTGGTGAACTCAGTACGTTCGTGATCGGGATAGACGATGTAGTCGACAAATCTGGCGGGCAGCTGCGACATGCCATCCTGAAAGGCCGTGAAGAAACCGCGGCCAACGGTGGTCTTGACATTGAGATAGCTACTGCCACCAAGCACTTCGATGGCGTGATTGAGAACCGCTTCCGCTCGTGGCTCAACCGTGGGTTGCGTACTCGCAGGCTTGTCCTGCGCCGAGACACTGAACGGCAAAAGAAAAATAACCAACAGCAATAAGGGATAATTGAGGGGGCTTTTGTATTTCTCGATCATGACGAAAATCTACCACAAGGACTCGCGTCGTACAGTGGTTAAGCTAAGTAAGTAGTTTTGCTTTGCGGTCCTTTGCGAGTTCTTCGTGTCCTTTGCGGTAAAGTCAGCAGGAGAAACCGCAAAGTTCGCTAAGGAGGACGCAAAGTTACGCTAAGGCATTTCAGTTTAATCACCGAACCTGGCAGCTAGCGGATGAAAAGAAAAAGGGCTTCAATAAATTCAAACTTGAAGCCCTGGGTTATAGCTTTTCTAATTGGCTTTCGACCGCCAACAAGATCAATTGAGATTTGCGTTTGTGCCTGCGACTGGCTTTACGACTGCCTCGCCATTTTCCAGATCGACTACAAAATTCGTCGCCGTCTTCCACATTGCAGTCAACGGCAACTTCACTTTCTCGTCGATGTGCCGCTTTAAGAAGCGAGCGCCATATTTCGTGTTGAAGCCTTTTTCCGTCAAAAAGTTGAGTGCCGCTTCAGTGACGCTGACCTCTTTGCCCTGCCGCTTCATTTGCCGCTGCAGCCGGCCAATATAAAGCTGCGCGATCTGGCGAACTTCATCCATCGTCAATGGCGCAAACACGATGATCTCGTCAATGCGATTGCGAAACTCAGGCGAGAAGCGTTGTTCCGCAGCCTTCATCACTTCATTTTTCACGATGCGAAAATCGCTCGCTGTCTTGGTACCGAAACCAAGCGGCTTCTCAAACTTCTTGAAGCTCTCGGAACCGAGGTTGGACGTCATGATAACGATCGCGTCCGAAAGATAAACTTTCTTACCGCGTCCATCCGTCAACCAGCCCTCGTCGAAAGCCTGCAGGAACAGGTTCATCAGATAAGGAGACGCCTTTTCAACTTCATCGAGCAGCAGCACCGTGTAGGGATTCTCGCGCAGTTGTTCTGTCAGAATGCCACCGCGCTCAGAACCAACGATGCCGCGTGGCATGCCGATAAGCTTCTCTATGCTGACTGTGCCGTCGCTGTATTCCGACATGTCGATGCGCACCATCTTCTCTTCATCGCCAAACATGAATTCGGCTACTGCCTTCGCCAGCTCAGTCTTGCCCACGCCCGTTGGACCAAGAAACAACAGCACGCCGTCAGGTTTGTAATGCGACTCTTTCAGCGGACCTTTGTTGAGTCGCAGACGCTGCGCTACCGCTTTGATGGCTGCTTTCTGGCCGATTACGCGTTGGGCCAACATCGCTTCTGTCATTGAGAAACGATCGCTGGTGTCGCGAAAGATCATGTCGCGCGGAATACGCGATTCCTGCGATATGACTTCGATCACATGCTCGGGCTTGACGACCATCGTTTGCGGTTCGTTAATTTCGACTTTCACCGCAGCGGTGTCGAGCCAGCCAATCGCCTTGTCCGGCAGGTGCAGGTTTCGTATGTACTTTGGCGCCATCTCCAGTGCCGTGTTGATGGCGTCGTCGGAAATCTTCACCGAATAATTCTTTTCCAAACGCGGCCGCAACCCAAAAAGAATGTCGCGTGTCTCGCTAATGGACGGTTCTACAACTTTCACTAGCCGGAAACGACGCGCCAGCGCCTCGTCTTCCCCAATGGACTCTTTGTATTCCGAGCTCGTGGTGGCGCCAATTATCCGCATGTCGCCGCGGGCCAGCGCCGACTTGAACATGTTTGCCGCGTCGGAAGAGGTGCCAAGCGCTGCGCCTGCGCCAATAATCGTGTGGGCTTCGTCGATGAACAGGATCAGGTTGTCGCGTTCCTTAACTTCGTCGATGATACCTTTGATTCTTTCTTCAAACATGCCGCGCAGCATCGTGCCGGCAACCAGGCCGCCCATTTGCAGTTGCACAATGTGGCTCCCGCGCAAACGCGCGGGCACTTTCTCCGGCTCGAGCTCAATCAAACGCGCCAAGCCTTCAACGACGGCAGTCTTGCCGACGCCGGGTTCGCCAACCAGCATGGGCGAGTTTGCGCGCTCGCGATGGCACAGAATTTCGACGATCTGCTGAATTTCTTTTTCGCGGCCAATGGTCGGTGGAATCTTGTCCGCGCGCGCCAGCCGGTTAAGCGAAACGCCAAAATGTTTTAAGTAAGGTGGCAGATCGAATTTCTTGCGATACTGCTCTTCTTCACGCTCGCGCTTCTGCACCTGCGCCTGAACATTTTCAGCAACCGCGTCCGGGCTGGCCCCCATGCTCAGAAGGACTTCTACAAATAGACTGTCTTGATTGGTTAAGGCAGAAAAGATGTCGGTCGCTTCTATAGTCTTGCGACCCTGGGTGCGCGCGCGTTCCATTGCGCGTTTGAAAAGATCGGTCGTGTCAGGAGAAATTCGGAAGCCTTTACCAACGTGCTGTTGCCGGCTCGTATCCATCCGCTTGTCGATGGCGATCTTCACGGTTACCGGATCCAGCGACAGCTCGCGCATCGTGGAATTGAACATGTCGGGCTCTTCATGCATCAGCGCATGAAGGATATGCTCGACCGCGACGAAATTCTGATCACGCTGTCGCGACTCGTTCAACGCATATTCCAATATGCGCTGGCCACTGTCGCCAAATTTGTCTTTATACGATCCTAGATCTACCATTTTCTTAACCTGTACTTCCCAAAAAGAAAACCTCGTGCACTATTTCGTGACAGCAAGCCTTCCTTTTTTCAAAACGGGACCGCCCATCACCGGCGGTTAGATGTTCCGAGCATATTCGCCGTTGCGTTTCAATGCAATAACTTTTCTGCGGCAAACGGTTCCTGCAAATCTGCGGCCACCTGGAGGGGCGTTTAGAGGCGGGCGCGCCCGCCGCCTAAAACGTGCATCGGCGGGCAACGTCCCCTCTAAACAGAACTGCGGCAATATTCCCCGCTGTATCCGGTTAGTAATCGTAATCCTCGCCGCCGGGCATTTGCGGCGCGGCTTTCTTTGGTTCAGGCGCATCGGTGATAGCTGCGTCGGTAGTCAATAACAGACCGGCGATCGACGCGGCATTTTGCAGTGCCGTGCGCACTACCTTGGTTGGATCGACAATGCCGGCAGCAACCAGATCTTCATACGCCCCCGTGGCTGCATTGAATCCCTTGTTGGCTTTCAACTCCTCGGCCTTGCCGACGACGACCGCGCCATCGAGTCCCGCGTTTTCAGCGATGCGTCGCAATGGCTCTTCCAGGGCGCGCCGCACAATCCTGATACCGGTTTGCACGTCAAGCTCGTCGCTCGAAAGACTGTCGAGCACTTTTGCCGCTCGCAGTAAGGCGATGCCACCACCTACTACCGTCCCTTCCTGCGCGGCAGCCTTAGTCGCATTGAGCGCATCTTCCACGCGCATTTTGATCTCTTTCATCGCGGTTTCAGTGGGCGCGCCAACTTTTACTACGGCCACGCCACCAGCGAGTTTGGCAAGACGTTCCTGCAGCTTCTCGCGATCGTAATCAGACGTCGTTTCCTCAATCTGTTTGCGAATCGTTGCCACGCGGCCTTGAATCGCTTTCCGATCGCCTCCACCTTCAACCACAGTTGTGTTGTCTTTGTCGACAATCACGCGCTTCGCGGATCCCAGATCCGTCAGTTGCACGTTTTCGAGTTTCACTCCCAAGTCTTCAGTGATCACGCGCGCGCCGGTCAGGATCGCGAGGTCTTCAAGAATTGCTTTGCGCCGATCGCCGAATGCAGGCGCTTTGACTGCGCAAACTTTTATCGTGCCGCGCAGCTTGTTAACGACCAGTGTCGCCAGCGCGTCGCCGTCGATATCTTCAGCAACAATCAAGAGCGGCCGGCCACCGCCTGCCGCCTGCTCGAGAATCGGGAGCAAGTCGCGCATGGCGGAAATTTTCTTTTCGTGCAGAAGAATTAAAGGCTCGTCGAGCAGTGCTTCCATGCGCTCGGCATTGGTAACGAAATACGGCGACAGGTAACCGCGGTCAAACTGCATTCCTTCCACGATCTCCAGTTCGGTTTGCAACGTCTTTGCTTCTTCGACGGTGACGACACCGTCTTTGCCCACCTGTTCCATTGCTTCGGAGACCAGTTTGCCAATTTCGCGATCGTTGTTTGCGGAGACGCTGGCCACGTTCATCAGGTCTTCTTTGTTCTTCACCGGCTTGGAAATGCGTTGCAGTTCTGCGACCACCGCGTCCGTGGCCATTTGAATGCCGCGCTGCAACGACATGGGATTGGCGCCGGCGGTCACGTTCTTCACGCCCTCGCGAAAGATTGCCTGGGCCAGGACCGTCGCAGTCGTGGTGCCATCTCCTGCTGTATCGTTTGTCTTGACGGCGACTTCGCGCACCATCTGCGCGCCGATGTTCTCGTACTTGTCCTCAAGCTCAATCTCTTTGGCAACAGTCACACCATCTTTGGTGATGACCGGCGAACCATACTTCTTTCCTAACACAACATTTCGGCCCTTCGGCCCAAGTGTTACGCGCACGGCGTTCGCGAGCGTGTTGACGCCTTTCAACATCGCGCCGCGCGCTTCTTCACGAAACTTCAATTCTTTTGCAGCCACTC
>JBDUCB010000429.1:0-7423 GCA_040003695.1 bacterium | reverse complement strand
TGTCCGAAAGAATTTTGATCTGCCGCTCGGTGCGATCTTCGTATTCCTTGATCTCACCGCCCACGTCGACGCGTGAAGAAGCCATCTGTACTTTTCTCAAGACCTTGGCTTCGATCCCCTCGAGCATTTCGCGCGTGATGGTCAGGCCTTTTGGTATAACTGTTTCACGATTCACAGTCAGGTCCGCGGAAAGCTTGCGGCCTTCGAGCAATTCGTGAATGCGCTGGTCGCGCTGCTCCTGGAGAATGCGAATCTCGTCCTCAAGGTCGCGTCGCAGGCGATCTTCCTCTTCCTGTTCGATCGTCAGCGAGCGCTGGTCTTTCTCCTGTCCTTTGCGCGTGAATACCTGAACGTCTACGATGGTGCCGTCGATGCCCGGAGGTGAAACCAGCGAAGCGTCCTTCACGTCGCCGGCCTTTTCCCCAAAGATCGCGCGCAAAAGTTTTTCTTCAGCGGTTAACTGCGTCTCGCCTTTCGGCGTAACTTTTCCAACCAGAATCGAACCGGGTTTCACTTGCGCCCCGATGCGAATGATGCCGCTCTCGTCCAAGTCGCGCAGCATGTTCTCGCCGACATTGGGAATGTCGCGCGTGATCTCTTCCGGTCCCAGCTTCGTATCGCGCGCCTCAATCTCCAGTTCTTCAATGTGAATCGACGTGTAGTAATCCTCTTTCACGAGTCGTTCTGAAACGAGGATCGCGTCCTCAAAGTTGTAGCCGCGCCAGGGCATGAAAGCCACCAGCACGTTACGACCCAGCGCCAGCTCGCCGCGATCGGTACATGGACCATCGGCGATGACCTGGCCTTTTGCTACCCGCTCACCTTCGTGAACGATCGGCCGCTGGTTGATACAGGTGTTCTGATTCGATCGTTTGAACTTAATAAGCGTGTAGATGTCTGCCGTCACTTCGCGCGAGATCGTGCCATCGACATGATGATCGGCTTTGATAATCAAGCGCTCGGAATCAACGTAGTCAACCACGCCGTCGCGTCGCGCCACTACGACCGCGCCGGAATCGCGCGCAGTAGTTTGTTCCATGCCCGTGCCGATATACGGGGCTTCAGCACGCAGCAGCGGCACTGACTGGCGCTGCATGTTCGAACCCATCAAGGCTCGGTTCGCGTCGTCGTTTTCGAGGAACGGAATAAGTGACGCGGCGACTGAGACAAGTTGCTTGGGCGACACGTCGACGTATTCAATGTCTTTGCGCAGGGCCAGGATAAACTCCCCCGCTTTGCGCGCGGCGTTGCGCTCATTGACGATGTAACGTGTTTCGTCTAGCTCGATATTGGCCTGGCCAACGACGTGCTTGTCCTCTTCCCACGCAGTCAAATAAAACGGCCATGGTTCAGACTCGGCCTTCCTGCCGCTCGCAGGAAGTTTGCGATTGGCCTTCTCGATGTCTTCCTGGGGAATGTGCTCGCCGGGTTTGAGCTTGGTGTCGCCGCCATTCAGCACACGCACATACTCAACTACGCGGCCGTCGGTGACTTTTCGATAAGGCGCTTCGATGAAACCGAATTCGTTGATGCGAGCAAAGCACGAAAGACTCGAAATTAAGCCGATGTTCGGACCTTCAGGCGTCTCAATGGGACAGATGCGACCATAGTGCGTTGGATGAACGTCGCGCACTTCGAATCCCGCGCGTTCACGAGAAAGTCCGCCTGGTCCCAGCGCCGACAAGCGGCGTTTATGGGTGATCTCGGAGAGCGGATTCGTCTGGTCCATGAACTGCGAAAGTTGGCTCGAACCAAAAAACTCGCGCACCGCAGCCGTCACCGGCTTGGCGTTGATCAGATCGCGCGGCATGGTGGTCTGCATTTCCTGATGGATCGACATCTTTTCCTTGATGGCGCGTTCCATCCGCTCCAAACCGATACGAAACTGATTTTCGAGCAACTCACCAACAGCGCGCACGCGGCGATTACCGAGGTGATCGATGTCGTCCGCCTGATATTCAGACGGGTTCTTACGCATCTTCAAAACGTAAGCAACGACTTCATAAAAATCTTTTGCTGAGAGCAGCGGATCATTAATGCGATCGCGCTCTGGCTTACCCATTTTGATGTTGAACTTCAGACGACCTACACGCGAGAAATCAAACTTGCGCGGATCGAAGAACATTGCTTCCAATAATTTGTAAGCAGTTTGGACTGTCGGCGGATCGCCTGGGCGCATCTTGCGATAAATCTCGAGCAGCGCATCCACCGGCTTGGTGATTACGTCTTTCTTCAGCGTCTGCGAAAGAATCGAGCCGATATCATCGCGCTCCGGGAAGAATACGGAAAAACTATCGATGCCGCCTTCGACGATCTCCTGCAACTTGGCAGGGTTGATCTCGTTGTTGGCTTCAAGAATTACCTCGCCGCTCTCTTTGTTGACAATGTCAGCGACAGCGTACGCGCCTTCAAACTGCGAAGGCTCCATCTCGACCTCGCCGATGTTGGCTTTGCGCAAGGCTTCGAGAGACGAGCTGGTCACTTTTTTGCCGGAACGAACTATCGGCTCGGGTCCGCGGCCTTTGATATCGAAATCCACCTTCATGCCGACCAGGCCGCTTGCTCCCTGCTCGGGAATCTGAATCATTAGCCGCCCATCTTCGACTCGAATTTCGTCGGTAACATAAAGCGTGCGCAGAATATCTTCATCCGCAAAGGACGCATTTTTCACACGTTCTTCAAGATGCGAATCGCTCTTGGCAAGCTTTCCATCAGACTCTTTGCCAAACCAAAGTCCCAGCGCGCGCAGAAAGATTGACGCAAGAAACTTGCGCTTGCCAACGCGGACGTAAAGCAAGTTTTTCTGATCGTACTCAAACTCAACCCAGGAACCGCGGTACGGAATGATTTTCGCGATGTAGATGGCGCCGCGTTTGAAGAAGACGCCCGGGCTGCGGTGAAGCTGAGAAACGATGACGCGCTCGGTACCGTTGATGATGAAGGTACCGTTATCGGTCATCAGCGGAATTTCGCCGAAGAAGACTTCCTCTTCCTTGATGTCGCGAATCGACAGCGCTTCTGTTTCAGCGTCCTTGTCGTAGACAGTTAGACGAATTTTTACTTTCAACGGAACGCTGTAACTCATGCCGCGCTCCTGACACTCATGCTCATCGTGTTTGTGCTTCAGGCCAACTGGTTCGCCGCAGTTCTCACAAAGGTGCGGACGAACGGAGTTGAACGTGCCACACTTATGACAAAGGGTTTCGCCGGAGGCTAAGGGGTTGACCTTGATTGTCGAACCGCAGTTTTTACAGTTGGCGCGCAGATAGTTGAGACCTTCAAGACGTCCGCACTTACACTGCCAGTTGCCGATTTGATATTCGACAAAATCCAGAGTGGCCGTGCCGCGGAAATCCGATATCGGGAAGACGGATTCAAACACTGCCTGCAGGCCGGTGTTCTCGCGTTCCTCCGGCAGAAAATCCATCTGTAGAAAACGATTGTAGGATTCGCGCTGAATCTCAATCAGATTCGGGATTTTCACTGCCGTCGAAATCTTTGAAAAATCGACGCGCTCTGGCGCCTGGCTCGTGCGCCGTCCCAACCCTGTGTTCACTGCTTGAAGTAGATTTCCTTGCATGAGAGGTTCCTTAACTCGATTTGTGAATGCGGATTTCGGATTGCGGAATCAAGAAGTAACTACTCTTCAAATTCCGCAATCAGCAATCCGCACTCTGCAATATGTCAAAAGACGCCAAAGCGCGGTCAGGGCGCACAATGCCCTGACCGCTTATTTGCCAAAAAGCGGTTGTTTCTTCGTCAAATTTTTTGGGAGTAACGCCAGCGCCCTCAATACTCCCTTAACTTAACCACTGCGACAATTAGTGTCAAGCCACCCTGACTGTCCAAAGTCTCAAGTCCAATGTCCAAAGTCACGCGGTTACTCGTTTGAGTGACCTTAAACTTTGGACGTTGGACATTGAGCCAACTTACTTAACTTCGACGGTTGCGCCCGCGTCAGTTAGTTTCTGTTTAATAGTTTCGGCTTCTTCCTTCGAAACGCCTTCCTTAACTGCCTTCGGAGCCGCTTCGACGAGATCCTTGGCTTCTTTCAAGCCCAGCGCCGTCACTTCCCTAACAACCTTGATCACATTGATCTTGTTGCCACCGACAGCTTGCAGAATAACGTCGAACTCAGTTTTCTCCTCGGCAGCGGCAGTGGCCTCTCCACCGCCAGCACCCGCCGCAGGAGCAGCGGCTACTGCCGCGGCGGCGGCCGAAACGCCAAATGTTTCTTCCATCGCCTTTACGAGTTGCGAGGCTTCGAGCAGCGTCAGCTCTTTAACCTGGTCCACGATTGATTGAATCTTATCTGTTGACATGACCGTTTATCTCACTCCTGAAAGTTTCAAATCTGGCAACCAATTTGCCCTGCCCGTTTATGGCTTACTGCGCCGATGCATCTCGAACGCCGCTCGCCTTTTGACCGCTCACTGACACCCGCCATGCGGCCGCGAATAATTACGATAGAACTTTTCTATTGCGCACCCTGCGCTTCTTTTTGTGCTCGAACCTGATCGATGACGATCGCAAGATTACGAGCCACTGCGTTAGTAACTGTCGCCAGGCGCTGTGCCTGCGCGTTAACCAAAAACATGATCTTGGAAATCAGCTCTTCCTTCGAAGGCAGACTGGCAATGGCTTCCACGTCGCGCAGCGCAACAACCTTGCCTTCGACAATGCCAACCTTGAATTTGAAAATCTCCGGATTAGCCTTTGTAAACTTTGCAATTGCCTTGGAAAGACCGACCGGATCTTGCTGGCTCAAGGCTACCGCCGTTACCCCTTTGAACTGATCAGCGGCTTGTTCGAGCACTGTGCCTTCCGCAGCCTTGCGCGCCAGTGTATTTTTCACGACTCCATAGCTAACGCCGGCTTCGCGCAGTTGATTGCGCAGCTCCTGGTCTTTCTGGACCGTCATCCCCTCAAAGCCGACTAGCATTGCTGCGTTCGCATTCTTAAACTGCTCGGTGAGAGCTTCCAAATCTTTTTGCTTTTGTGCTTTTGTTTTCATCTCTGGGCGCTCCTCACTATTTGACGTACGCAGCCTCGTCGAGCAAAACGCCCGGGCTCATCGTCGCCGCCAGATTTACTTTTTTCACATACTTGCCTTTGGCAGTCGATGGCTTCGCTTTCACAATGGCCTCGAGCAGCACGCGCGCGTTGTCGCGAATCTTGTCTGCTTCGAAAGAAACCTTGCCGACTCCGACGTGAATCACGCCCGTTTTATCGACTCTATATTCGACTTTGCCGGCCTTCGTTTCCCTCACGGCCGTCTTCACATCGAACGTGACGGTGCCAGTCTTTGGGTTGGGCATCAAGCCGCGCGGTCCCAGAACTTTTCCCAGTCCGCCGACCAGGCGCATCATGTCGGGAGTGGACACGACCGCGTCGAAATCAAGCCAGCCGCCTTTGATCTTTTCGACCATGTCTTCGCCGCCGACAAAATCGGCGCCGGCTTCTTCGGCTTCTTTGATCTTTTCGCCCTGGGCGATGACCAGCACTTTTTTGGATTTGCCGAGGCCGTGGGGAAGCACGATCGTGCCGCGGACCAATTGATCCGCCTTACGCGGATCGACGCCCAGCCAAACAGTTAATTCAACCGTTTCATCAAACTTGGCAAAAGCAATTTCTTTGAGCTTTGTTACTGCTTCGTCGAGGTTGTACTTGCGGCCGACTTCAATTTTCTCCGCGGCCGCATTGTATTTCTTTCCGTGCTTTTTCATTAATTACTCCTGAGGTGCAAACGGAATTTCGGGTTGCTGATTGCGGAATGCTGATTAACGCACTGCCGCAACGCCCATTCAATTCCTCCCTCTCAAGTGCGGCCGGATGCTGAACATTCCGCAATCAGAAATCCGCAATCACTCAATCGTGAGCCCCATCTGCCGGGCTGTTCCTGAAATCGTCTTGATCGCTGACTCCAAACTCGTCGTGTTCAAATCCTGGAGCTTGGTCTTGGCAATCTCTTCAATCTTGGCTTTTGAAATCGTGCCGACCTTTTCCCGGTTAGGCTTGCCTGAGCCTTTGGGAATTCCAGCCGCTTTCTTCAACAAATCAGCAGCGGGCGGCGTCTTTGTCTCGAAGGTAAACGAGCGATCCGCATAGACAGTAATGACCACGGGAATCTTCAGATCGGGATCCATCTGCGCCGTCTTAGCATTGAACGCCTTGCAGAATTCCATGATGTTCACGCCGTGTTGTCCCAACGCAGGGCCAATGGGCGGAGCCGGATTCGCTTTGCCGGCTGGAACTTGCAGCTTGATGTAGCCAGTTACTTTCTTAGCCATATTTCTCGTGAACTGAAAACCGTGAACAGTGAACCGTAAAAACGCGCTCCGAGCTTTGTACGGTTAACGGTTTACGGTTTACGGTTTACACTCCTTTATTCTTCTTCCGCAAACGTGACCTTCTCAACGTCCAAAAAATTCAACTCAACCGGAGTTGATCTGCCGAAGATGGTCACGGTCACCTTCAGCGTTGACTTGTCTTCGTTAACCTCTTCCACCTTGCCTGTAAAGCTCTGGAACGGCCCAGACTTGATTCGCACCGTTTCGCCGGCTGCATAGGAAAACTTCGGTTTGGGCTTTTCAGCTGCTTCCGCCTGCTGGTTAACAATCTGATCAACTTCCTGCGGCGTCAGCGGTGTCGGATTATGACCACCGACAAAACCCGTAACCTTTGGCGTTGACTTGATCAGATGAAACACATGGTCGGGAATATGCCCACGCTCATCGCATTCAATCTGCACCAGCACATAACCTGGATAGAACATGCGCGACGACTCAATCCTTTTATTGCCGCGCATCTCCACGACCGTTTCGGTCGGCACCAGCACTTTCGTGATCTCGGCCTGCAAATCCATGTCACGAATGCGCGCCTCCAGGCTATCGCGTACTTTCTTCTCGTGTCCGGAGTATGTATGAAGTATGAACCAGTGCTCCATTAATGGGTTTCCTTGCCGATCAAGTTCCGGTCATCCAGTTGAGCAGATGGTTGAGCTGGACCAGCAGGAACGCCCAAACTCTATCCACCATAAATAAATAGATAGCGAAAAAGATAACCGCGACTAGCGTAATGATTGTCGTGTTCTTTACTTCGTTTGCAGTCGGCCACGAGACGCGTTTCATTTCCGCGCGCACATCGCGCAAAAACTGCGTCAGACGTCCAACCCCGCCGGTGCGTGGTCCGCTAAGTCCCCGCTCGCGCCGAGCCGGCTTACCTTCCGCGCCTTCACCAAAGCTCGCAGCGCGCGGTGACGGCGGCACCATCGACCCGTCTGGGTTATCTGTCTCAGCCATTACTTCGTCAACCTTCTTGGCCGCTCGCTCATTACTTCAAAGCTGGCAGGGGTACCAGGATTCGAACCCGGACTTTCGGTTTTGGAGACCGACGTGCTAACCGTTGACACTATACCCCTCCG
>JBDUCB010000250.1:0-7457 GCA_040003695.1 bacterium | reverse complement strand
GAGCGTTACTGTGATCGTCTCGTCAGTTTCAATGAACACATCGTCGGCGATCAATACTGTGAAGCTCTTACTCGTCGCTCCCGGATTGAATCTGAGCGTACCGAAGCGGTAGGTGTAGTCGGCACGGTTCGTAGCGCTACCGTTAACTGTGGCAAAGTCGACGGTCGAGATCCCGCTGGTGTCTCCGGTTCGCGTAACGGTTAGAGTAGCAAACCCGCCGCCCTCGTTAATACCGTAGTTACTGGCGCTGAACTGCACACTTGTAGCGCCCGCAGCGGGCGGCAATGGAATCACTCCGTTTGCCTGCAGAGCAGGTTGAATGTCGGCAGCATTATTATTCGTCAGCCGCCGCAGACTGCTTCCGTCAGCATTCATTAAATAAATTTCAAGGTTGTCGTCACGGCCCGTAGCAAAACAGATATTCGTTCCGTCAGAGGATTGCGCCGGGTCAATGTCAAACTCCGGGTTGTTGGTCAGGCGCGTTTGGTTACCATTGAAGTCCATCGTGTAAATTTCGTCGTTCTCATCACGATTTGACTGAAAAGTGATCTTTTGCGCTGACCAGGTGGGGCTGATGTCAGCTCCTGCCGAAGTAGTTAGCCTAATTACTCCGCCGCCGTTCGCGTTCATTGTGTAAATATCAAAGTCGCCGTCCTCCCGCGTGCTCGAAAACGTAATCATGTCTCCCTGCGGCGAGAAGGAGAACGAAAAATCGTCCGCCTGGTTCTGAGTAAGGTTTGTTAGATTGCCCCCGTCCGGATTCATCAAATAGATTTCGTCATTGCCATCGCGATTACTGACGAACCCGATCTGTGACCCATCAGGCTTCCAAACAGGACTGAGATCGCCTGCGCTGTTGTTAGTCAATCTTGTCTGTCCCGTTCCATCGGCGTTCATCACGTATATTTCCGGGTTTCCATCTCGGGTGCTGACGAACGCCAGCCTGGCACCATCCGGAGACCAGGCGGGGCTATAGTCTTCTCCGGGGTTTTCCGTCAAACGAATTTGCCCACCACCGTCAACATCCATTAGATAGATCTCGAAGTTGCCGGCGCGATCGCTGGCGAAGGCAATCTTGCTGCTGGAGGCAGCGCCCGCCGCAACATTTTGCGCTATCTTCCCGATCGGAGCGCGAGCGCCGCGAAACGGCATGGAAGCCAGGACAAGGCTGGAACATGCAAAGCTAGCTGTCAGTACTGCGATTAGCTTGCCGCTGGTATCCCTCATCGTAAACCTTCAGCTTGTTCTGACCCGATTTCGGTCTGATTTGGTCGGGCTTATAGCCCGCAAAGTAGTTGAGCAGTGAAGCAGAGTCAAGCTTTTTCCTCGCACGGAAGTTCGCTGAAACCAAACGACAAGTTCACTGTTGGAAAACAGCTTGACTGCAAGGCATATGATGATAAATTGACTCGCATTGAGCATCGCCACTCTTGTTGCTTTTAAAATCAACGGACTGCCTTTAATGATAGCCGTACGAAGCAAAGCGCTAACCCGGGTTGTTGTCTTGTTTGCCGCCGTCGCAACGCTCATATTCGGCGATGCGTTTTGGACTCAACGCTCTCACGCTCAATTTCCCAAACCCGTTCTATTCAGTCATGAAGATTCTACTCGCGCAATCGCAGTTCACTCGGTAACGCATGCCCACGAGCCATTCGCAGTAACGGAGCGCATTTCTTTTGGCAGTGACGCCAGCACACGCCTGATGCTATTTGCGGGTAATTTGCGTCTGCAGGGTAATGAGGGTCCTTCCGTGGTCACCGCTGACGCCGAAGATGAAGCTCACAACATTTTTCAGCTTCGAGTCGAATACGTTGGCCCAGTGCCTGAACAGAATTGGGCCACTGCTGTAATTCTAAAACTCAACGAACAAATGAACGATGCGGGCGACGTCCTCGTGCGAATTTACTATCACGGAGTCGCGAGCAATCGCGTGAGAATTGGCATCGGACACCTGGGCGGCGGACCGCCGGACGATCAGGGAGCGGTTCCCACCCCGGGCGGGATCGAGCCCGAGTTTAGTACCAATCCGATTACTGCCGGCACCCTGACCCAAAATGAGGTGCAAACGATCATCGCCCAGGCTGTCTCAGCAGCGGCCTCTATCAACAGACCGGTAACAGTCGCCGTAACTGATCGCGAAGGAAATGTATTGGGCTTGTTTGCCATGACCGGCGCGCCAACGATGATGCAGATTCGCGGTGGCGGACCGTCGCAGTCTCCGAATCCGATTACCGGTCTGGTCCCGGTTGGGCTGGAGGGAACCAGGCTTCGCTCGGCTTTGGGAGCCATTTCGAAGGCCGGCACTGCGGCTCTCTTTAGCACTTCCGGAAATGCGTTCAACTCACGGACAGCGAGTTTCATTATTCAACAGCACTTCCCTCCCGGCGTGAATTTTCAATCTTCAGGGCCGCTTTATGGAGTTCAGTACTCTTCGCTTCAATGTTCGGATATTAAAATTCCTGGCCTGCCACTCGGGCTCAGCGGCGATCCGGGAAGCATGCCAATCTACAAAAACGGAATTGCGCAAGGTGGCGTCGGGATTGAAGGCGACGGCGTTTACGGCATCGATCCCGATCCGGCAGACTTCGATCTTCCATTCGAGGAAGTAATCGCCGTGTCGGCCGTGCGTGGATTTGAAAGCCCGCCCTTGATTCGCGCCGATAATATTCTCGTCAACGGAATACGTTTGCCGTTTACTAATGCAACTCAGGTCTTGACGCCAGCCACAATTCCTTTTTCTGGTCTTCCCGGCGCTATCGATCCGCTTTTTCCCATTCGGGCGGCGCAGCCTTCAGCCTTCACGAGCGTTACGGTAGGCGGAATTAGCGGCGAATCTGACCCGCGTTTCTTTCCGTTTATCTCCAGTCCCACTGGAGGTGCGAATTCACTGACGGCAGCGGACGTTGACTTAATAATTTCCCATGCAGCTCAGCAGGCAAACATAACCCGCGCTGCTATCAGGCAGCCTCTGGGGAGTAATGCGCGCGTATCAATCGCCGTAGTAGATACGGCTGGACGGGTGCTCGGACTTTTTCGTCAACAGGACGCTCCGGTATTTGGCTTTGATGTTTCGGTACAAAAGGCGAGGACAGCAGCTTTCTTTTCAAGCGCCAACGCTGCGACATTGATTCGTGGCGCAGGCTTCGGACGTTATGTTGACCGAGCGGCCGCAGACGGACTCCGGCTCGATGGCTCGATTGCCTTTACAGATCGCGCCGTTGGGTTTCTCCATCGTCCCTTCTTTCCAGATGGTATCGACAACACAGCCGCCGGTCCCTTCAGCACTGAGATAACCCAATGGAGCGTCTTTAACGTGGGGTTTCAACTCGATCTCATTAAAACGAATCTCGAGGCGTCAATTATAGGCGCAGCGGTTCCCTGTACTTCGATTCCCAGTTTGCCGAATGGCGTTCAGATCTTTCCGGGCAGCGTGCCGCTCTACAAGAATGGCGTGCTGGTAGGCGCAATCGGCATTAGTGGCGATGGCGTCGATCAGGACGATTTGATCAGCGCGGGTGGCGGCAATGGTTACGCTCCGCCAGCGGCAATTCGCTCCGATCAGGTTTTTGTACGCGGCGTGCGCTTGCCGTTTCTGAAATTTCCGCGCAGTCCAAATTTATAGTGAAACAAGCTGTACGACATTCCGAGTTTTCAAGACGCCGCTGGAATGGGCATTCGGCGCTCGCCGTGCTCGCGTTCCCTCTTCTCTTTTTAGCTATTTGCTTTCTTACTCAAATTTCCAATGCGCTTACCGAAGGTCCTACAGGTGTCCTGCGCTTGCGTGTAAGAGTAAAAGTTGGTGAGGCGACGAAAGGATTAGCGCGCAAGCGTTTCTTTCTGATCAAAGGTTCACTCGAACAAAACAAAGCAGTTATAGACGCGATGGACCGCCAGCCGCTGACCGGCCGCGATTGTTATTACACGCGGGTCGGCGCGACGAAGGATCTGATCGACTGGTTAAGGGAAAACGATTGCGAGTCGGTTTACTGCCGAGAGTTGCGAACCGAAGACGTTGAGGGGCCACACGCAGTGCCGGAGTTTGCCAAAGCGATGACGGCTGGCGAAAAAGAGTTGGGCAACAAACAGCTTGCGCGCAAGTGGTTGACGGTAAACCTGCCCGAGAAACTGCGCGACGGTTTTTACCGGGAGCGTCAAAATCAAATCGCGGCAATTATCAAGCAAGCGGAAGCCACTGCAGGCGCAAAAGTGCTTTCAGTCATGACTGACCGCAATGGCACTGCTTACTTCACGGATCTCGAGGTTGGCAGATACACACTCTCGAATGTTGTAGGTACTGAGATTGGTCCAGCCATCTCTATTTGGAATTGCGAGGTGCAGGTGAAGCCTGGCGACCTCGCAACAGAAAAGCCTTATTTGATCTCCAATCGCAATGACAAGAATGTGAAATGTGTGGCGGTGGAGAAACCGCTGCCGGCTTGTACGCCTTGAAGCGTCTTCGCGCATAGCACAATGAAACTTCCGGTTCGCTCTTCAATTCTAGTTGTAGTTGCCGCAATTAGTTTTTGCGCCGGCATCTGCACGCTGGAACCAAGCGCGGCAGCTCAACGCCGGAAACCGAAGCGCGCGCCGGCTCCGCGCAAAAGCACCAGCTCGATCGATTATTCACATTTCTCGCATGCAACAAAAAAACATCAGGGCGCCTGCAACACCTGTCACCAAGTTCCGACTTCAAACTGGCAAAAGACCAAGGACTTTCCGGACGTTGCCGACTTTCCCGGTCACGATGCTTGCGTGAGTTGTCACCGCGCGCAGTTTTTCAAGGGTGCAAAGCCAACAATTTGTTCGGATTGCCATAGAAAGGTCTCACCGCGAGACGATGCGCGCTTTGCGTTTCGCAATCCAGCCAGAGCGCGCCAGTTCTTGATTGAGTTTCCTCACGACAAGCACCAGGACGTGATCGCCAAACTGTTGCGCAAATTTGAAAGCGATCGAACGCCGCGCTTCGTACACGCAATGTTCAAGGCCACTGGGCCTTTTGCCGACGAAAAAACAAAACACTACAACAACTGCGAGATCTGCCATCAACCGCGCGCTGCGGCGCCGGCCGCTCCAGCTACTGGTTGGCCGGATGCTTTCGCGCCTGCACCGGACACTTTCAAACTCGCGCCTCTGAGTCATGCATCGTGCTTCAACTGCCATTGGCAGGGGCAACCACCGGTCAATGATAACTGTGCCGGCTGTCACAAGTTGGCCGCACAACCTTATGTTTGGTTGGATTCGCCGCAGAGAATTTCATTGAAGTTTCGCCATGGCCGTGAACAACACGTTGCCGAGTGCACAACATGTCATATCCACATCACTAAATCTGCGACGCTGCGCGGGTTGAAACCTGACGTGCCTATTACTGCGTGCAGTGAATGCCATAACAAAGATGGCCTGCGTCTGGACGTCAGTAAAGAGTTGGTTGCAATCGATAAGGACCACGGTTTCACTTGCACTTATTGTCACACTTCAGATGTGGGCAAACGTGACGCGCCGGCAAGTCATTATTTGATTTCAGGCATGCAACCGAAGAAGCGTTAGGACATAAAGTGAGTTTTCTGGTGTCCAAAATCTTTCGCGCCTTTAAGTCTGTCGTCGAAAACTGTCCCTTGGTTTGTTTTACGTCTTTGTGTTGTCTCTGTGTTCTCTGTGTCTCTGTGGTAAATATTACGCGCGCAGCGTTCACCACAGAGACCCAGAGAGCACAGAGTTTGCACAGAGATCTTTTTGTTGCCTCGCCGCAAGGATCCGATGTCGATTATTCGACTTTCAAGCACAACAGCCAGAAGCACGCATCGCTCTCCTGCAATGCCTGTCATCAGCGCGCAGACAATTCCGCGACGCCCCGCTTTCCTGGACACAAAGCTTGTACTGGCTGTCACGTAGGCCAGTTTGTCACGCCGGCTGTTCCGATGTGCGTGATTTGTCATACAGAAGTAAGCAGCTCTAACCCGCCACTAAGAAGTTTTCCTTCAAAGTTCAACGAGAGCTTCAATGTTAAATTCGATCACGCCCAACACATGAGCGGCAGCGCGCGGCCACAGAGCGGTTGCGCTGCCTGTCACAGTAGATTGGGCGGGCGTGTCGCCGCTGCGCTGTCTATACCGGCAAGTTTGTCCGCGCACAATCAGTGTTATTCGTGCCATACGCCAAACAGTAAATCTGCAAGCGGACGCGAGCTCGCATCGTGCGGTGTTTGCCACGACGAGAAAGCCTTTTCACAGACGCCGACAAACGCGCGCTCGTTTCGTCTTGCGTTCAGTCATGTCAAACATACGAAGATTGGCTGCAACGATTGCCATAGCTTAACCGCGGGCGTGCCGCAATCGCGTCAGGTTAGTTCCCCGTCACCCATGGAACATTTCGCCACGGGGCGCGGCAGCACTTGTCTCACTTGTCACAACGGCAAACGCTCGTTTGGCGGCGACCTCGCATTCAAAGACTGCAAGCGCTGCCATACTGCGGCCACATTTCGCATGCCGATGTAAGAATGCGAGCAATTTTACAGACCGACCCTCGTCGCCACATTGGTTGTAAATACCTCATCGGGGAAACATAATCGTCCACAATGAATCGTTTGGATTTCCAACAACTAGCCAAGCTGAGATTGAATGAGGCACAAGCTTTGTTCAAGGGCCAGTTTTTCGATGGGGCTTATTTTTGCTTGGTTATGTCGTAGAGTGCGCTTTCAAGGCATGCATTTCAAGACAAACGAAGGAGTATGACTTTCCACCGTCTCCTGAGGCTTCCCGAGCAATCTACAGACACCGTCCTTTAGAACTCCTTAAGGCTTCGAATCTCGGAAGTGAACATGAGAAGGCAAAACAGGCCAGCGCGGTATTTGTGGACAACTGGAAGACGGTAGAAGCTTGGTCCGAAGAATCCCGATACCAAACTGGTAGATCCGAAAAAGAAGTGGCAGACTTCCTAACCGCGATTGTGGGCGAGGAAGGAGTATTAACGTGGCTGAAGAAGTTTTGGTAAAAGAGTCAATCTCATCGGAAATGATCGCTGCTGGACAGCAGTTGGCACGGTATCTTAATGATAGCGAACTTCCAACGGATGCCTTGTTGTGGTTTTATTCGCCGGAAGATAATGCCTGGCGTTTTGTCGTGGCCACCTCAGAAGTACGAAATAGAGGACCGAAAAGTGTCTATCAACAGCTACGTCAAATAGTCTCAACGATTCCTGCCGAGGAGCGTAAAATACCCTTGGACAATATATTCGTTCTGGATTCCCACGATCCTCTTATTCAACTGTTAGGCAGCGCAGTCGCAACAGGAGATGAAATCGCTGGAATACGTTTTACTAGGAATGTGATTAATGGTGTTCTGATCGAAGACGCATACATTTATAAGCTCAGACGCATCTAATGGAATGGCCGCTGTAGATCAATTTATGGAAAGCTAAGAGTTTGACACGTCCACACGCGCTATTTAAGATGGCGCTGATTG
>JBDUCB010000065.1:0-2243 GCA_040003695.1 bacterium | reverse complement strand
TAAGTAGCTCGTGGTTGGGAAGGGGGCTTGCCTCCGCTGCTTTTTTAAAAGAAAGAGCGGGGGCAAGCCCCCTTCCTGACCTGAGAGATTCTTAGGGTTGAGAGTTTTCCTCTTCGACTTATGCAGCCGACCCTGAAAGAGATCATCGAAAGTTACGACGCGAATGCACCGTTGGAGAAGGCGTTCACCATACCCGCATCGTGGTATACGAACGACGATCTTCATCAACTCGAACTGCAACACGTCTTTGCACGTTCATGGCAAATGGTTGCGCGAAGCGATCAAGTTAACGAGCCTGGCAAGTTCGTCACCACGGAAGTTTCCGGCGAGCCAATCGTCATAGTCAAAGGAAACGACGACATCTTGCGCGGCTTCTTCAATGTCTGCCGGCATCATGCCGCCGCGGTGATGACGGAACCGGAAGGAAAAGCGAACCAGCTTCGTTGTCCCTATCACGGTTGGACCTATTCGCTGGCCGGTGAACTAAAAGGCACGCCGGATTTCAGTGGAGTTTGCGATTTCGATCGCAGTGCAAACGGCCTCGTGCCTGTGCAGCTCGCGTTGTGGGAAAAATGGATTTTCGCTAATGTCTCGGGCACCGGCGGGCAACGCCCGCCTCTAAACAATCGCACGGAATCTGCAAATCTTTCGCTGAGCGATTTTCTCGGCGCCGATCTGATTGCACAAATTCAGCCGCTCAAGCTGGCAAACCTTCAATGGTTCGAGCGCCGCCACTACTCATTCGACTGCAACTGGAAAGTCTTTGTCGATAACTATCTTGACGGCGGTTATCACGTCCCTCATTTGCACAAAGGTCTCGACAGCGTACTCGACTACAGCAATTACAAAATTGAAAACGGCGAACACTTTTGTTTGCAGTGGAGCCCAATCGTTACTGCCGGCGCCGAACCAGAAACGGGCGCGGTGCGCAAAGGCGAACGCGCGCTTTATTACTGGCTCTATCCGAATTTCATGATCAACTGGTACGACGGTGCAATGGATACGAATCTGGTCATTCCACGTGGCGTTGATAAGACTGAAGTGATCTTCGATTTTTACTTCAGTGACGTATCCGACTCTGCGCGCGAACGCAACCACGCCAGCATCGCTGTTGGTCAACGCATTCAGGATGAGGACACTGACATTTGCAAGTCAGTGCAGCGCGGACTGACTTCGCGCGCATACCAGGCAGGCCGATTATCAGTGAGACGTGAAGCAGGCGAGCATTTGTTCCATCGTTTGCTGGCTGCTGACCTCAAAGGCGGTCTTCGGGCGTGAACGTCTAAACGCGCAAGCAAGGAAATCTTGCGTCTCAACCAGGAAAATTTCACTTGAGCAAGTATGCGCGCACAAACATTACAGTCGCATAAAACTGAAAGTCCTGGTTCTTTTTCTTGACGAACCCGTGACCTTCGTCTTTCGCCATTAAATACCAAACCGGTCCGCCGTTCTGACGAACAGTCTTAACCATCTGCTCAGCTTCATTCACTGGCACCCGCGGGTCATTTCCGCCAGCCACCACGAAAATCGGTTTGGTAATGTTTCGGGCATTATTCAAAGGCGCGGTGCGAAGCATGAATTCACGCATCTTGGGATCACGTTCGTCACCATACTCCGCGCGGCGCAAGTCGCGACGATACGACTCCGTTCGCTCCAAAAATGAAACCAAATTCGAAATGCCTACTATCGGCAGCGTGGCGCGAATCCGATCGTTGTACCGCGTGGCGATCGCAAATGACATGTGGCCGCCATAACTGCCGCCCGTTACCATAACGCGACTGGCGTCCAGACGTGGCTGGGTCTTTATCCAGTCAAGCAAAGTCCCGATGTCTTTGTAGGTGTCCTCGCGCAAGAATCCATTGTCCAGTTGAAGGAACGTCTTGCCGTATCCGGACGAGCCGCGCACGTTTGGATAAATAAATGCGACTCCCATCTCATTCAAATAGTAGTTGGTTCTGCCGAGGAACGACGGACGCGATTGTCCTTCAGGCCCGCCGTGAATATTTATGATCACTGGTCGCCGACCGGTGAAACGCGCCGGCGACATGTAAAGGAATCCCGAGATCATGCGCTCGTCGAAACTTTTCCAGCGCGCCAACTCAGCTTCGGAAAACTCCGAAGTGTTCAGCCCACCGGTTTCGCTTTCGGTCCAGCGATCTAGCTTGCCCGTGCGCGTGTCCAGCGAATAGACGTCAGCAGGCGTACGCGCGGAGTTCATAGTGAAACCCAGATCGCGCGAGTTC
>JBDUCB010000294.1:0-7492 GCA_040003695.1 bacterium | reverse complement strand
CGCTTCATCAATAATCAAAATGTCAGGATTCACGCTCGCAGCGATTGCGAAGGCGAGGCGAACATACATACCACTGGAATAAGTTTTGACAGGTTGATAAAGAAACTCACCAATCTCCGCGAACCGCTCGATGGCGGGAAAAAGTATTTCTGTTTCGCGCCGGCTAAGACCTAGTAAAGACGCGTTCATAAAGACGTTTTCTACGCCGGTGAATTCCGTGTCAAAGCCTGCCCCGAGTTCGAGCAGCGCCGCAATACGTCCTTCGTGCCAAACGTCGCCATGTGTTGGCGCCAATGTTCCGGAAATAATTTGCAGGAGCGTCGACTTGCCGCAGCCGTTCGGTCCGATAATTCCGACCGTCGTGCCCGCTTCGATTTCAAAGTCGATGTCACGCAGGGCCCAAAACTCTTTGTGCCTGCGCAGTAGTCCACGAGTCAGCGATTCCTTAAGGCGATCGCCGGGCCGATCATAAATACGGTATTGCTTGGAAACCTTTTCGACGCGCAGGGCAGCAGGCATGGGCTGAATGTAGCAGAATTAAGGAAACGGAAGCCACTTTCGGGGGCGCAGGTACTGGTTGAGTTTGGCAGCAAGCGATGCCAAACAAACCTGCGGTCGTCCCTACGGCTATGCCGTCTGATGTGCGGCGGTGGCTTTCCCCCGCCGTCAGTGGCCTCTTTGTCCTGGGGGCTGTGCCCCTGGGGCGGAGCCCCAATAATGAAAAGCAGCGTTGACGGAAGGGCATAGCCGCTTCCGCACATCAAGCGGCGAAGCCGTCGCGACGAATCCCATTGCTGCTTCAGATGTGCTCGCACGCTCGCGGTCTCAGTGAAGATAAAGGAAAAGGGAGCGCCGTCGCTCCCTTTCCCGTTTGCCAGTTAGCTTTCGCTATTGGACTTGCTTATATGCCGAAGCGTTGGCGATACTCGGTTGACACGATGAAAGCCTTCACCATCTCGGCATCAACGAAGTTGCCGTTGAAGGAGTTCAGTTTGTTGAGCCAGAAGTTGAATCCGGACGTGTCCGGATCGCGCCGCAGGTAGCCGGCGTATTCCATGAACACGAACGCTCGGTTGAACTCGCGCAGCTTCAACTCCTCGGCTTCGGCAACCTTACGCAGGATGGTGGCACGAGTTTCTGTTCCACCATTAAGACCTGCTACGAGTGTATCGCGGAAGGCCGTCTCCGCGGGGAAATTGCCCCGTATCTCACCACCACCAAACTGAACGGTGTGGAAGTTGATGTAGGCGTGCCCCGTCCGGAGGTTCGAAAGCTGTGCGGCCAGCGTGGTGCCGTTGCCTTCGGGCGCGTCCCATTTGCCGAAGAAGTTGCCTCCAACCCCGCTCGGGAGCGGCCCGAACACCTGGTCGTTCGGGTTGTTATCGTTGAACGGTTGGCCGAAGAAACCCCAGACGACAGGCCCATTCGTGGTCGGAGTGACCGATGGTCCTGCATGAATATGTGCTGCGGTCAGGTTGTCGTTCGTGTCGCTCGTCTGCGTAAAGGTCACATCGATATTGTTGATTGTGGCTGTGAACGTCATGGCTGTCTGCGCGGTGTTGAAGAGGAACTTCGCTGTGCCGAAGGACGCCGGACGCGCGGCCCCCGTGGTGGTCGTCGGTACAGTCGGCGGGTTCTCCGCTGCATTCGTTAACGTCGCTGTGAATAGCCTCTGGTTGGTTGGGTCGAGGCCGGCGCTCGCCAGCAGCGCATCGACGTATTGCTCGTTGGTCATAGTCGACGGATACTTAGTAACAAACTCAGGCCGCGTGACGAAGTCATTAAAGAAGGCGACCGTATTCGCTTCAAGCACTGCGTCAGCGCCGGGCGCCCCGAAGACGAAGTCCTTTTGTAGCGCTTGCGTGTCGCGTTCAAACGTACCGTAGAAGACCGGCACAGGTGGGCCGGACGGCAGCAGGCCGAAAGCCGCCCTGTGAGTCAGATACGCCTCCAGGCCGGTTCGCTGGAATTCGATAGACAGGAAGAAAGCCGCGCTCACGTTGATGCGTCTGATATCACGACAAGCAGCATCTGCGCCACACGACTCAATCTGATTAGTCCAGAAAGCTAAACCGCCCGCGTCCGGTTCGCGGTTGAGGAAGTCAAGGTAGTGTTGGCGAACGAAGAAAGCCGAGTCGTCAATCGGATTCGTCGTCGGTGCCCCCGTATCATTGTCGGTGATTGTTAGCTCGGCCATGTTTGGACTACCCAAGCCGACGCCCGCGCCCGTTGGGTTCGAAAGAGCAAGGTCAACCGTCTCGTCATTTTCGTCGAAGATGTCATTGACGATCAGGATGCGGACAGTTTTAGAAGTCTCTCCGGGATTGAAGGTGAGCTTGCCGAGCGCTATTTCGTAGTCGGACTTCTGGGAAGCATGATCGGGCTGCGACTCGTCGAAGGTATTGAAGTTGACCGTGGCGGTGCCCGAAGCGTCGCCGGCGCGCGTCACGGTAATATCGATGTGGCCAGAGCCTTCACCGATGATGAATTCATCCGTTGCAAACTGGATGAGCGAAGTGGCCGAGGCAGTGGTCGGCTTCAAAGAGCCAAACAGTCCGTGCTCCTCTTCACCGATACCGGCGGTGAAATACATCGTGCCTGGGTCGCCGCCATTGACGCCGTTGCCGAATTGGAGACCCCAAAGCTCATCGATCACGATGCCATCGCCATTTTCGTTTTGAAGCGTGCCGAGAAAAGCCCCTGTCGTTGGGTTGAAGGCGTGAATGCTGGGATTGCCTTCCCCGAAGTTGCCAATAAGTAGCGCACTGCCAAAGATACCGAAGCTGGAAGGAGCGATAGCAATCCCCCAGGGTGAATTGAGTGGACCGTTGTTGATTCCGAAGGTCAGGTCGCGCACACCATCGGTATTAAACCGGCGGACGAAACCGTTGCCGACGCCTGCCTCATCCTCACCGTCGCTGCCGACTTTGGCATACGTAACGTAAAGAGAGCTGCCGATGGCCTGGATGTTGAATGGATGATAAGTATTCCCCGCCACCTGCGGAATGGTCGGATCCATGAAGCCACCGCTGACCGTGGTTGCCGCAAAGGTACCGGTGAACACGTCGATGTTGCCGTTGGCGAAGTCAGCGGCGTAGAGGCGGCTTCCGCCGGCGTTGCTACCGATGGCGAGTCCCTTGTAGACATGGCCCGGATTGCTTTTGACGGTTAATGCGGTGGTACCAGATCTCCAAGCCACGATGTCTCCGATCTCTGAATCGAAAATAAAACGCGCGGGGCCGGTGCCGCCACCTGAGGTAATAACAAAATCGGAGCCGCCATTGAAGACCGTCCCCGTAGGAAGGCCTCCGGGAATTGTCACGGTTAGAACGTTCTTGGTAAGAGGACTGCCACCGACATCCCCACCATAGAGTGTGGCAACGCTGGTCCCGTTGTTGGCAACCCAAAACGGACTGGTAGCGCTGGATGCAATGCCCCAGGGGTTGACGAGTAATGGATCTTGAACAAACGCGAAGCCGGGGACGTCAGAGATAAAGTTTGTCTGACGATAAGCTGAACCCGGAGCGATAACTGCAATATCTGGTTGAACCCCACGTTGCGCATGTGCCGGCCGAGGAACGACAGGCAACATGCATAGATAGAGTAAAAAACCGACAATCAAGCTCGCGAGCCTTACAGCAAGGCCTCTTCTTGAGTAGCGACGCATATTTGTTCTCCTCATTTCACGAAGCGATTTTTGGTTGCCGGCCGCGAACGGCGGCCCACAATAGTAGATTTCAAATTCCAAATGTTGTTGATTCAGGAAAAGGGGGATTCAAGATTCATCCGGGCCTAAATCTTTTTCAGAGCTTCTGGGCATTCAAGCTTTGAACGAAAAGCCTCTCGTTGATTTGCATTAGCACTTTTGGGGAACGCCGAAACTCTAAGCTTGAGTCCGAGGCGCTGTCAAGAATTTTTGTTGCACTCCCGAAGCAACGACGACCGACAAACGCAGCATCGCGTAACCATCAATTTTTATTAGGCTTATGGCAGCTTGCGATTAACTGGGTCTCTGCGTAAAATGTCGGTTCTTTGGCTGCTGGCTGATCGTACTTTCCACCAGCATGTGAGTGCTGCTCGCTCCCCGAGGGCATCTAATCTGCTCTTATCTGCGTCCTTATTTCGGAGGATTTTCGTGAAGCAAGTTTTTGGCTCCTGCTGTGCCCTTGCCCTGCTTATGCTGGCCTGCGGCGCATTATCTTATGTGTCGGCGCAATCATCGAGCGCTACACCGGATCCGTTCGTTACTCAACTAACCTCTTCTCCTTTGGGTTCCAACACGAATCCATTTTCCTCTTTTGCGAATGATATCAGCGCCAATGGTCGCTTCGTTGTTTTTGAGTCCAATGGCAATGTGGCAACGCAGAACCGGAATAATGCCGACAGCAACCGGGAGATCTTCCTGGTTGATTATGCGCAGCGAAGAATTTTTCAGTTAACGAATACTAAGAACGTTCCTATTGCTTCAGCAACTCCAACTCCAAGTCCGAGCGCGAGCCCAACTCCCACGCCCGCGCCAACGCCCGCAGATCCATCCCAGGTGCAGATTGAAATCAGCAATAACCGCCCCATGATTTCTTTCGAACCTACACTTGTTTCCGGTAAGCGCGTCTATACGATCGTCTTCAGTTCAAACGCACCCTCTCCCGCAAGCTTTGATGGAACCGGCAGCACCGCGCTGAGCGCTGATGCGAATCAGGAAATCTGGATTTACCAGTTACCCGCCGTGACAGACGTGGATTTAACTGCCGGCGACGATTTTTTCCAGGACCTTACTCTTGGAACGTTCACACAAGTGACGAATACACCGGCCAGCCGGGCACCTTCAGCCGGAAGCGCCACGGTATTACCATTTGTCGCCGACGATAATCGCGAGGCAACGATTAATGACGACGGGACGATTATCGCTTTCATCTCGACTCGCAACTTAGTTGGTACTGGTAACACGGATGGTAATCCTGAACTTTTCTTTCGTACCCTTTCCGCTGCGCCCGGCGCATTCGTGCAAGCAACCACCACCGCCGACACTGTTGACGGTGTAAAAATCATTTCCCGGTTCCAACAGAACCCTTCTCTTTCGGCGAGCGGTACCAGAGTTTCTTTCTTATCGACTGCTGATTTGACCGGAGGCAATGACGATGACGGTCGTGGACATGGAAACGCCGAAGTTTACGTGGCTGATTTTACCGGTTCAGGTTTGAGTAATGTGAGGCAAGTTACGCGGACGAAGTCAGAGACCAGCGGAACCTTCACCGGATCGAGTGTAAATCTCTTTCACCCGGGTCGCCGCATGAGCCGGGACGGAGCCTTAATTGCATTTGAATCGCGCGCCACTGATCCAAAGGCCAACAGCGCCACAAACTCATCATTCCTCGGCACATTCGTTTACAACGTTTCAGGCGACAGTTTTGTCGAGGTTGGTTTGCGCCCGCTCAGCGGAACAGATATCAGACACTTTCCAACATTTACCGACTACACCGGAACCGTACCAGGAGCGCTGGTATTTTCATCGGCGCTAAATTTCAAAGCAGACGGAAGTTTTCCTGCTGCGGACCAGGCGAGCACCGGCTTGAATCCCAACAACCAGCCGCAAATCTTTATTACCGATCTTCCAGTTTCGTCCACCAGCACTTTTAAGCGATTGACCAACACTCCAGTGGGTGCATTGGTCAGCGATGTTCCTATCCGGCCGATTACAAGTAGCAAGCGAACGCGAATGACATTCAGCTTGACCGCCGCAGAACTCGGCGGCGGCAACTCCGATATGTCAATTGAAGTTTATTATTTGCTGGTTCCCACGGTCGCGACTGACTCATCGGCGACCTTGTCGTTCTTTACCGGTGCCAGCAATTTTCCAGTAGTTGACGCTCCCCCGATTGCCAGCCCTTCGCCGAGTCCGACGCCGACGCCGACACCGGGAACGATAGCTTTCGGTCTTGCTCCAGGCGAGCTAGGCATCGTTCGTTCATCGGTGGCGCTTGCGCCTTCCGACAAGAATGGTGTTGGCGGATCGGAAACGGATCGCAAACCAATCTTGCCAGTTGAACTAAATGGGGTTTCGGTTTCGATCAACGGGGCGGCGGCGGGTCTCTACTTCGTAGGGAATGCTTCCAAGGAGATCGACTTTGTGGTGCCGATCGGATTGACGCCGGGTGTTGCTACCTTTGTGATCAATAACAATGGCACGGTGGTTCGCGGCACTCTCAACATCGTGGCAGCGCAGCCTGATATCTTTTCGACGACACATGACGCGGGTGGGCGCGCGATTATCTGTAACGTCACTAACACCGCCGTCTCCGGGTGCGTTACGGAACCATTCAGCGTGACTTCGGCGGACAGTACGGGTACTCAGGTGCCGACTGTGCTCGAAATCCACTTAACCGGTGTTCGTGGAGGCCTTACAACCGAAGTCTCAGTCACGATTGGCACGACCGTCATCACCCCGACGAAAGTAATTAGCAACGTCAACATGTTTGGCGAAGATCTAATTACCATCACCCTGCCGGCTTCGCTAGCTGGTGCTGGGGATGTTCCAGTAGTCGTCACCTTAACCAGAAGCGGTACTTTCTCGAGCAGGGGAACTGCGACCGCGCCACATGTAACGATTAATTGATAGCCGGATTACCAGCATCCGGCTTGATTCTTTGAAAAAATGGACAGAGAAGAATGTCTGTCCTACTAGCCCGCGCCAAGAGGGTGCGGGCTTTTTTGTCACCACCGGCACATTCTTTGTCGGTCGAAGTCCCAAAGAAAAGTGTTACTATCAGCAAACGCGTGATTCTCCACACGCGTCTTCAAACGGATCACCGGGCCGGTTTCTAATAATCATTGGATTTAGAATGGGACGTCGCAAAACTCTACTGGCGCTGCTGACGATGCTGGCATGCATGGGCGTGGGCCACCCTTCGTCTTTTGAGCCTGCGCGTTCAGCGAAGCGACAGATAAGATGGGCCAAGAGAACTATACCCATTTCTCTTTCGAGCTCGCTGACTTTCCCGAATACTAGTATCAAAGCGCAAAGCGACGTTGCCGGCGCGATCCATCGCGCGTTAGCGACCTGGTCTGCGGTTACCAATATTAACTTTGTCGAAGTTCCATCGAATGTTCAGTCAATCAGTGCAGCCAGCCACGGAGATGGTGTCAATCTGATCACCATTGCAACGACCGCTGAGAACCTCGGCATCTTCGATGACGAGAGCAGTCCCGCGCGCACGCGCGTTTTTTATGACGCCGATAGCGGCGAGGTCAACGAAGCAGATATAGTCATCAACCCCTTTCCTTATTCTGTCGACGGAGCGCCGCTCGAGTTTTCAACTGACGGCACTCCCGGCACCTATGATCTTCAGTCGACGCTTACGCATGAGCTAGGACATCTTCTCGGTCTCAATCACTCCAACGTAATTGGTGCGACAATGAACGCTACGCAAGCGCTAAACGGTACGTTCGGTTTGCCGGCATTCGGCGAACGCAGATTGAGCGAAAGCGATCGTGC
>JBDUCB010000009.1:0-7505 GCA_040003695.1 bacterium | reverse complement strand
TTTGTAAGTTCCGCCGCTTCGGCGACATCCTCGACGAGTTCTGCTTTTGTCATGCATCACCTCAGATGAGAAGAATAGCCAAGCTACAAACAAATCAACAATCCCTGCAAGACTTTAGGTGGCGAGGCGTGCTCAACTTACACTATCAGAAACGATCAGGCCGGGGCAAGATTGACAGCAATTCATTAACGTAGAATAAACATCCAAGCTGCCGACAAAGAAATAGGATTTCAAGCCGCAAATTCTACGGACCCAGGGTCCCCGGCGCGGCCGCCGCGCTGGGTGGTGGTTATTTTGGTTCTTCTTCTGGTTCAGGTTTGCCTAAACCAAAATCTGCAAGCTCGCCGAGTGACGCCATGCCGCTCCCGGCTTCGGACGAGTAGACCTTCGTATCTATTACCGGCTCGTCTTTGCCCACGGCTCGCGCCGACAATCCGATTTTCTTGTTTTCCGAATCGATGCGAAGAATTTTGAAGTCCATCTCCTGGCCAAGTTGGACGACATCTTCAGGTTTTTCCACTCGCTCTTCCGAAAGCTCAGAGATATGGCAGAGGCCCTCGAGATTATCGTCGAGCTCAATAAAAGCGCCGAAATTGGCGAAGCGCGCGACTTTTCCTTTTACCACATCGCCGGGCTTATGCTCGTTTACAAATCTATCCCAGGCGTTTGGTTCAAGGTCCTTAATAGAAAGCGATAGGCGCCGGTTCTCAGCATCGATACTAGTAATCACGGCATCGATTTCCTGTCCTTTCTTCAAAACTTCGCTCGGATGCTTGATACGTCGCGACCATGAGATATCAGAAACATGGACCAGACCGTCAACGCCGTCCTCAATTTCAATAAATGCGCCAAAGTCTGTCAGATTTCTGACGCGGCCATGAACGCGCGTGCCGACCTGGTAACGCTCGTGCAATGTCTGCCATGGATTATCCTGAATCTGTTTCATGCCGAGGCTAATGCGGCGCGCTTTCGGGTCGACGCTTAGCACTTCGACTTCAACCGTGTCTCCGGGATTCACCAACTTGCTGGGATGCTTGACGCGTTTGGACCAGCTCATTTCCGAAACATGGACCAACCCTTCGACACCGTTTTCCAATTCAACGAAAGCACCGTAGTCAGCAACACTGGCAACACGCCCCGGTACACGACTACCGACCGGAAAGCGCTCGTCGACGCTCGACCATGGATCGGGCAACAACTGCTTGTAACCCAGGGAGACTCGTTCGCGTTCGCGATCAAACTTAAGCACCTTGACCTGTACCGTGTCGCCGACTTTGAAAAGCTCGTTGGGGTTCTGCAGGCGTCCCCACGACATATCGGTCACGTGTAGCAAACCATCGACGCCGCCGAGATCGACAAAGGCGCCGTAGTCGGTCAAATTCTTTATTTGCCCTTCAACGACAACATCTTCTTCAATGTGACCCAGCGTTTCGCCTTTACGTCCCGCGTTCGCCTCTTCGAGCACTGCCTTGCGAGATAGGACGACATTGGAACGTTTGCGATTTAGTTTAATGACCTTCGCTTCAATTTCCTGGTTGCGAAGCGAATCGAGGTTGCGCACCGGTCGAATATCCACCTGCGAACCGGGAAGAAACGCGGCGATGCCATCGATATCGACGCGCAGTCCGCCCTTGATGCGTTCTATAACGCGTCCCTTAACGTTCGTGCCATCGCGGTAGGACTTCTCAAGATCGTCCCACGCTCTCATGCGCACGGCATCCGCGCGTGACAGCACCGGCAACCCGTCAGCCGTCTCCATGCTTTTTACCAGCACGTCGACTTCGTCGCCGGGCTTGACCGAAAGCACTCCGTTCTCGCTGAACTCAGCTGGGTTAACTATACCTTCCGACTTGTAACCGAAATCGATAACCACGCCGCGCTCGCTAATGCCGACGACCGTGCCGCGTACGACTTCGCCCTCCTGTAATGAGGCTTGCTCCTGCTCAAACTGATCGAGCAGTTGCCCGAAATCCACATCACCCATCGCACGCGGCTCTTCATCGTCCTCGCTTTTTGCGGCGACGGCCGGTTTGGTTTCAGTTGCCGGTTGGGTTTCTGACGTAGGCGTCGAGATTAATTGATCGTCAGAAGATGGGTTGTTGTCGGGTTCTTGATTGTTTAAATGCGATTCTTCACTAGCCATGCAGACTCCTGTAACAGTCCCGGTTAAAATTCACCGCTGAGATCGCTTTCACGCATCGATTCAGATGGCGAAAGAACAGTACCCAAGCGGCGCTTGCTTAGTTGCCTTGGCGATGATGTCGGGATTGAAGCTTGCGAGGAATGCGAGCCGTTTAGATTTGGAAAAGGAGGTTTTATGTGTTTCGATTTCCGCGCGCCCGTAGTCACCCGCTTGGTCCGACAATCACCAGTCGCTTACCGGGTAGGCTCGCAATGTACACGCCGGAATAAGCGCATGTCAAGGTGCTGACATAGCTGCACAAAGTCAACTCGCAGTCAAACCTAACGCACTAAAAACTTCGTAACGATTTAGTGACTTACTGGCTCGCCGCCGACATGCTGTCGGAACCACGCGGAACTACATAGACGCCCGCCGAGTGAGATCCAACAAACAGCGTGTTTTGATCCTGCGAATCAAAAGCCAGCGCCCAAATCCTTTGGCTAGGCAGGCGATGTTCCTTCAGGTCGATGCGCGCCCAGGTTGAGCCTGCGTTAAGTGAGCGATAAACACCACCGCCTATCTCACCGGTCTGATAATCATTGCCAGCGAATATCTCGTCCGTGTTTCGTGGATTAACCAGGATGCTGGTGAAATCACCAAACGGCAAATTGCCGCCGCGACGAATCCAACTGGCGCCACCATCGTGCGTCATGTAAAAAGCCTGCTTGGTGCCTACGTAAACATAGCCGGGCCGGCGAGGATCACGTGCAATTACATTTACCGGTGCTTCAGTCGGCACACCTGCCATACTCTGCCAGGTTTTTCCCAAGTCTCGAGAGACAAGTACGCCTGAAGCTGCAGTGCCAATCCAGATCGTTTCAGGACTTTGAATGTCGGTCGAGATGCAAGTAGTTCTGGCGTCGAAGCCGGAACCATACGGAAGTTTTTGCCAGCCCTGGGTTGGATCGAGCGAGCGAAATAATCCAAGGTTAGTAGCCGCGAGAAACAAAGGCCGCTGATTGACAGGATCCACAGTTTGTGCGAGCGCGTTCACCGCATCGGAAAGTACGACAGTCGCCCCTTCCTCGGGGCCGCCACCAATCGTGGCGACGTGAAGAGCGGCGAGTGTTACCTCGTCAAATTTGCCCGTTAGCGGAAGGTGATGATCTGTTTGAAACTTCCTTACTGCTTTAGTAGTCAATATGCCGGAACGGCCGTCCGGCGCGCCGACGTTATAGCCGGCGCCATTCAACGCTTGCTGTGCTCTACGAATTGTGTCATTCGCTTTAGGTGCTGCCGTTCGTCCGGTCGGCGCTCGTTTTTTTCCAACCCGGCCCTTCGCACCTTTGGTCGCGGGCGCTGCGGTCCATACTGGCGCCCATGAAGCTCCGCGGTCGAGTGATATATAGACGCCGAGATTTGTCCCCAGGTAAATCGTATTAACATTATTCGCATCCTGAAGAATGGAATAGGTGATCAAACGCGACGGCATGCTGCGCATAGAGGGACGCCACGTCTCGCCGTTGTCAGCGCTGACGAATAAAAAGCCGCCACCTGTAGTGGTGTTTATAGTCGCCGTATAAACTCGATTGGACATTTCGCGATCGGACATAATCACATTTGCAAATCTGCCGCTGTAGCCGCTGTTGGTCGGCACGAAGTTTTTTCCGCCATCGTAAGACACCATCACGCCATAATTGTTTGTGCCTATATAGATCGTCTGTGGTCGCGAAGGATGAACCGCAATGGAGTTGATCTCGAGCTGCCGCGAGGTCGTAACCATCCACGAATCGGCGTCGCCACCCCGTTCCGAGCGCCAGAATCCTTCTGTGGTCCCCGCGAAAACCAAACCCGGAATTGACGGGTGCTGCAAGATCGCGCGCGTACGTCGCGACTGCGAAGGAATTCCCTGGACCTTCTTCCAATTGTCACCCGCGCTCCGCGTCTCGTAAATACCGCTGCAAGCGGAAGCGATAATGTGATTAGGGTCACGCGGATCGATATCAATGGCGAAGATGTCCGAGTCGTCAATGATTCCCTTCTTGATAGTTTTCCAGGTTTTCCCTCCGTCGGTAGACTTGTAAGGCAAGTACCAAGTGCCCGCGTAGATCGTATTTGCTGTCCGGGGATCGATTGCCAGTGATTCGACGTGAACCAACCCTGCTGTGGCGAACGTGGGCAGTTGCGTCCACGTGTCCCCGGCATTATCCGACCGAAAGATCCCATTAAATGTACCTGCAATCAAAACATCGGGATTGGCTTTTGCCTGCGTAAGCGAGTGGAGCGCTTCATTCCTTAATTCCGGACTCTCGCGCCAGTGGTGCCCACCATCAATCGACTTGAAAAAGCCGCCAGCTTCCTTGTGACGATGCGCAGCGACGTAAAGCACTTGTGAATTGCGCGGGTCAACGATGATGTGATCGACAAAAAGCCGCGGACGATTGAAATTGTAAAGAAACTGCCAGGTCTTACCGGCATCCGCGGAGGTATACATTTGTCCATCGAGCGTGCCGAAATAAAAACGGTCGGGGTTGGTCGGATCAACCACAAGGCTGCGGACATCGCCGCCTGGGGGGCCATTTGAACGCCAGTCGTCGGAGTATTTACTGGCTGGGTCGGCTGTGGCTTCGGTAGCCGAATCGAAGATTGAACCCTGCGCAACGAAGCGCATTGGCAGCGCGGATAATACAACCAACAGAAAAATGAGTTTTGGCAATCGATTTATCATATTGTTAGTACAACTCCGCAAATTTATTTGGCGGGGGCGCGGCTCAGTATTAAGTTTAATATAACTTCCCATGTTTGTATGCAGCAATCAGCCAGAGGACGCCATACGATGCGGCTCAAGTAAAGCCAGTTGTAACCCAAAAGCGAAGCGGGCGACGTTTCCGGTTAAGAAACATCGCCCGCTTCGGATAAAGCGCAGCTCTCATTTATGAGAAGCGCGCAGTTGCTGCTTCATTACTCCTCGTCCCCGCGCCGCCCGCGTCGAACTCGTCGCCGCGGTGTCGCCTTCTTCTTGCACTCCGGACAGGGAGAAATGATGTTGTCGGTGCTGGCTGCCGGTGCGGTAGCGCCCGTCGGCACTATCCACAGCTCCACGCTCAGGTCTGAGCGGCAGCCGCCATCCATCGTTACTATTCGTCCAGCATCGATACCGCGCGTGTTCACCAGGTAATCCTTAGCGCGATCCGCTCTGGCCTGTGCCTCACCCGCGCAGCTCCCATAAGCGATGATGTAGCCCTGGGCTCCGGGCGCGTTCTGCAACTGAATAGCGTAGTTATCCAGACGAGCTTTCTCGTCGTTGAACCGGATGTTGCCGTACTCGTCAAACTTCGTCGCGGGCGCCGCCGGTGCTGTCACCGACGTCGAGCACGAGGCTGTGCGCGAGCAGGCTGGATCAAGTCCACCAACTTCCACCGTTGCCGTCACGGTCTGACCACCAAGTCCGGTCGAGTCGACCGTGATTGATGACGTGCCCTGACCGCTCGAGATTGTTCCCGCTGACACCGACCAGTTGTAGGTCACGTTGGCGCTCGATGATAGCGATGAGCTAAACGTGATTGCCGAACCCGGGTCAACCGATGACGGACAGCTTACCGAAACTGTCGGACACGGTGCCCGGCAGCCAGTGCATTCGGCTACCGTCACCGTCGCTGTGCCGTTAACTGTGTGCGCGTTGCCATCGTTAACCTGCACGGTGGCAGTGTAAGTTCCCGGAGTAAGCGTCGAAAGGTCCCAAGCGACTGAAGCTCCCTCTCCCGAGAGGGTGCCGCCCGATACCGTCCACGTATAAAGCAGCGTGTCGTTATCAGTATCCGAAGCACCCGCATTTAATGTTACAGATCTACTGGCACTGGCTGTGCAGCTGTCTGAACTAGTTCCTTCAGGACACGGCAGCGTTATTGAGGCGCTAGACACCGAACTGCTGACTGTCGGCGCCACGTTCGGCGGCGGCGGTAGTGTTCGCGGATTGCGATGACCAATCCAGAACTGGCCAATGAACCCATTCGGATCGTCTGACGACCTGAATCCAGAAGGAAGGCCGCCGTTGAAGTGACCGCTGTCCTGCGGGTTCAGATGTCGGCGATAGGCTCCGCCGAATCCCCACCAGCGTTCCGGAAAGATCTTGACGCCGGCCAATGCATCAACCGGATTGTTGGGAAAGGCGTTCTCTGTCCGGCTGCTTATGTACATCGTCGATCTGACTTCACCGATTACCTCGACATGCCTATTCAAAGGAAAGTCGAAGCCCAGTCCCGCCAGCAGCTCATTCGGCCGATCGAGCAATACCGCATCTGTCCCCATCGGTTTGCTCTTCGGATTGCTATTGAAAATGTAGCCTACATTCGCAGCCAGATTTACGTGCTGACTGAGCCGCGCGCTGACAAATCCAATCACGCCAAAGTCGCCCCAACCAGCCCCAGGTCCCGCCCCGCGCTGCATCTCATTAAACCCGGTACCATCGTTGGCTTTGTCCTGATACCAGCGGTAGAACGGAATGAAGCCTACACCCAAAGCCGAGTTCGGCGCTGTCAGCCGGATCTTTGCTCCCGCCACATAGTTGCTCCACGTCGACTCCCCATATAACCGGTTGACAAATGGCGCATCTGGCAAGTAAGCCGGCGCAATCGTAAAGAGATTAGGCACCACGATAGGTAAAGTTGTGGCAGTAGCGGGTTGAATCCTCGTTGTCAGCACGATTCCCGGAAGGATGCTGCCTACGGTTGAGCCGATACCCGGAAAGAAAGAAGCTCCCGAGAAATTTCCGCCACCACCAAACGGCGTTCCCAGCACGCTTACAAAAGGTGGCGCAATCGCATTCCCCGTCAGCCCCAAGTTCGGACCCGGACCACCAATAAACGGAAACTGTACAAACGGCTGTCCGCCGATATCACACGGTGCCCCGCGCGGACGGTAAACTTGATTCGGGATGGTCGTCCCGCTCACTCGCGTCGGCGCCAGAATTATCGCCCTGCCTGTGCATAGCGTAGTGCCATAAAAGAGTTGCGAGTTGGGTAGATAAAAGCTCGACAGGTTCTGTGGGTTGTTTACATGTATCCCGCGATAACCCAGAGCCTTGAAAAATACTTCAACGTGGTCGTTCAAGCCCACATTAAAGCTCAATGGAGTGTCGACTATGTCTACGTTCCCGGGATCGCGATCGTAGTTGCTGTACGCGATGCTGAATGTAAACTCGCCTCGGCGGATTGTGTCTCCATCGTAGACCGTAAATAATCCGGTCGGTCCACCTTCAGGACCACCCGTGCCTACTGCCGGAGATTGATTCTTTGGATCCTGTGGATCCCTTAATGTCTGCGCCGATACAACCGCAGACAGTACTATCATAGCGAGCGCAGCAATAAGCGCCCTTGTTGCGAGT
>JBDUCB010000356.1:0-2258 GCA_040003695.1 bacterium | reverse complement strand
CATACGAACAAACTGAAAACTTGAAACCCGGAAACACTTCTTCAGTCACGGCAGCACCGCCCAGCACATGCCGGCGTTCAAGCACTAAAACCTTCTTGCCCGCGCGCGCGAGATAGGCGGCGTTGACCAGACCGTTATGTCCGCCACCGATGACGATGACGTCGTATTTCTTACTCATGAGTTGTTCGATAATGCAGGTTGCTGAAGCACGGCCAGCATACTTATAATCGCTCGCCCTGACAACGACTGGACCAAAACACCTGCTTCTCTTCGCGGCGATGACGAACAATCTTGGCGCAGATAACTTTCCCGGCGTATTATTCGAATATGCTCAATGCTGGAGCGCTGACATTCAAGGAGTTTGCCATGCGCGAACCATTACCGCTGGCGACGATTCATGACGCGGTGCTGGAATTCTTGCGCGGGCGCGATGACGTAGTTGTGTTTGGAGCGACTGCCGTCAATGCGTACGTCGATGAGCCGCGCATGACTCAGGACATCGATCTCATGTCGACTCGGGCAGCCGCGCTAGCCGAAGAGTTGCGTGAACACCTCAGCGAACGATTCACTATTGCCGTGCGGATACGCGAGGTTGCCAAGGCAAAAGGTTATCGGCTATTTCAGATTCAGAAGAGCGGCAACAGGCATTTGGTTGATGTGCGCGCGGTGGATTCTTTGCCGGAATCCAAACTGATCCAGGATATTTCTATCGCCTCCCCAACCGAACTTATTGCGCAAAAAGTTATCTCCTATCAGTCGCGGCGCGGCCAGCCAAAATCGGGAACCGATTGGCGCGATCTGGCAATGTTGCTCTTAACCTTTCCGGAATTAAGAGTTGAGTCTGGGCCAGTTTTCGATGCGCTGCGCACGCTTGATGCGAATAAGGATGTAATTCAAACCTGGCGCGAACTGGTTAATCAGGAAATACGCAAGCCTACGCCCGACAGTGAATTTGAATGAACTCTTTCGTTAGCCTAATTTAAAATTCCTACCATATGCCCGTCGGCACCGCATTTCACGAACGAACATTTTCACTTTGCGAGAGTTTGAACTATCGCGAGTGGTCGGGTTACTACGCGGTCAGCTCGTATGAGCCTCATCACGAACACGAGTACAACGCGATCCGCAATGCCACGGCGCTAATCGACATTTCGCCGCTCTTCAAATATCGCGTCACCGGCGCTGATGCCACGAAGCTTGTCGATCGCGTCATCACCCGCGACATGCGCAAGGTTTCGGTGGGCCAGGTCATCTACACTCCGTGGTGCGACGAGAGTGGAAGAGTGATCGACGACGGCACAGTGTCGCGCCTCGAAGAGAACACTTATCGCTGGACCGCCGCCGACCCAAGCCTGCGTTGGTTCCGACAAAATGCCAGTGGCATGCAGGTCGAAATTGAAGATGTCTCCGAAACTGTATCCGCGCTCGCGCTGCAGGGCCCAACTTCGGGGCGGTTGCTTAGGGGTCTGGTCAACGATGCGGAGATCGAAAACCTGAAATACTTCCGCGTTACTAAAGGAACGATCGCCGGTGTTTCGGTTGAGATTTCGCGTACTGGCTACACCGGTGATCTCGGTTATGAAATCTGGGTGGCGAGCGACAAGGCTTTGATGGTTTGGGATGAATTAATGACTGCGGGAAAGGCTTTCGATATCCACCCGACGGGGATGCTGGCACTCGATGTTGCGCGCATTGAAGCCGGCCTGCTTTTGATTGACGTCGATTTCAACAGCAGCAAGAAGGCGTTGATTGACGAACAAAAATACTCGCCCTTTGAAATGGGTCTCGGACGCCTGGTCCATTTGGATAAGAACCGGTTTATCGGTCAGGCCGCGTTGCAGTCAGAACAAAAGCGCGGGCACGCACGTGAGATTGTCGGGCTGGAAATAGACTGGCCGGAGGTTGAGAGCCTTTACGAAAATGTCGGCTTGCCACCGGCAGTTTCTGCGATCGCTTCCCGCGTGGCAGTGCCTGTTTTCAAGGATGGGGCGCAGGTTGGCAAAGCAACTTCCAGCACCTGGTCGCCGACATTGAAGAAGATGATCGCACTGGCCACGATCAACCGGCAGCACACACGCGCCGGCGCGAAACTTCAATTCGAGATTACAGTCGAGGCTGTTCGGCATCGGGTCGGCGCGACGGTTGTAAAGACGCCTTTCTTCAATCCCAAACGCAAGACCGCCACGCCAGTTGTTTGATTAAAGAAGGTGCATTGAATATCTCAAGCGTGAGTAGCTCGTGGTTGGGAAGGGGGCTTG
>JBDUCB010000108.1:0-2261 GCA_040003695.1 bacterium | reverse complement strand
GGGTGAACTGTTGGAAGCCGAGGGCTATGAAGTGCTGCGTGCTGCCGATGGCGGCAGCGCGCGCGCCGCCATTGCGACGTTCGCGCCCGACGTAGTTATTAGCGATGTGGTAATGCCGGTCCTTAACGGGATCGAGCTTTGTCGCCATATTAAGAATGATCCAAAAACCTCCAGCATACCTGTATTGCTGATTAGTGGACTGCGTAACAGGCCAGGAGACACCCTTGAAGGGTTAACTGCCGGAGCGGACGACTATCTTGGCGTACCGTTTCGCAATGAAGAATTACTCGTAAAAGTTGCCAGGCTTGTGGAGCGACATCGTGCCCATCAGGCACTGCGGGAAAGCGAGGATCGTTATCGCCGGCTTGTTGAGTTGTTGCCGGAAGCGATTGTTGTTCATAGCGGCGGAAAAATTCTTTATGTAAACCCCGCGGCTCAGCGTTTGTGGGGTGCCGACAAACAAGAGCAATTGATCGGAGAGTCAGTACTCGACCGGGTCCATCCAGACTTTCGCGAAACTGTTAGCAAGAGAATTCGCGAGGTACAGGAAGACGGATTGGCGACAGACTTGATCGAGCAGAGACACGTTCGTCTCAATGGGGAAGTCATTGATGTCGAAGTTGCAGGAATGCCATTCGTTATGAATGGTGAGCCGGCGGTGCAGGCCGTCATGCGTGACATCACTGATCGTAACCGCGGCCGAAGAGCGCAAAGCGCACTGCAGGAAAATGAAGAGCGCTATCGCGAGCTGTTTGAGAACGCCAACGACATTATTTACACACACGATCTGGCAGGAAATTTTACTTCTTTAAATCACAGTGGCGAAAAGATCACGGGTTACAGCCGCGAAGAAGCCAACCGTATGAACCTGGCGGACGTACTTGCGCCTGACTATCTTGCGATCGCCCGCCAGATGATGGGCGAGAAAACCCACAGTCAGGGTTCGACCGTCTACGAGCTCGAGATTGTTACCAAGGCAGGGCGCCGAGTACGCCTCGAAGTCAGCACGCGCCTGATTTATCAGGACGGTCATGCGATAGGTGTGCAGGGCGTCGGACGCGACCTAACTGAACGCAAACGCTCGGAAGAAGCGCTCGCTCAACAGTCGCAACGCGAGGCGATGACACATCGAATCTCGCAGGCAATTCGCTGCTCCCTCGACAGCTCAGAGATTTTTCACACGGCCGTGCATGAACTTGGCTCGCATCTAAAGGCCGACCGCTGCTCGCTCTTCATTAAAGACGAGAAAACCCAGCGCGTGCGAAACGTCGCGGAATATCATTCTGCCGGCATCCCTCCCGCCGCGTCCGACTTTGAGCTTGGCGATGTGAAACTAGTGATCGATTCGCTCGACCAAAAGGGAGTGCTCTGCTTTGACGACGCGGCGAACGAAAAAAGCATCGCAGATTTTTATTCGCGTATTCTCTCGAAGGCGCAGGTGCGCTCGATTATGTATGTGGCAATCCGGGTAGGCGACGAAGTTACTGCGGCTTTCGCTCTTTCCACCACTCGTGAGTTACGCCAGTGGAGCGAATCAGACATTGCGCTGGCGAAGGCAGTTGCCGATCAAACTGGCATCGCTATTCGCCAGGCCGAGCTTTATCAGAAGGCGGAGGCCACTTCGAAGCGAGAAGTTTTGGTTAACCGCCTGACGATGACTATTCGCGCCTCCCTAAGCTTGCCTGAAGTATTGAGTACAGCAACACGCGAACTGGGCATAGCGCTCGGCGCATCGCGGGTTTACATGCGCCTGTACGATCCAGCTAACCCTGTATCTTCAGTACAGCATGAGTATGTGGCGCCGCATTCCAGCAGCATGGGTTCCATTCAAGTTAGTTACGAAGAGCCCGTCGGCAGACACTTGTTGAGCCTGCCGGGCACGCTCGTCATCGACGATTCGTTGAACTACCAGGAAGGACCAATAGATTTCAGCGCAGTGGTGCGCGAACATTCGCGCGCTGCCAATATTCGTTCGCAAATCTACTATCCCCTAATCGTCAAAGGAAACTTTCGCGGCGTGCTGTGCATTCATCAAACCGACCGCGTGCGCGATTGGACAGAAAACGAATTGTCACTGGTCCACTCTGTCGCCGAGCGGTTGGCCATCGGCATGGCCCAGGCCGAACTCTTTGAGATGGTGGCCAAGGCAAAATCTGAGTGGGAAACAACCTTTGACTCGATGTCGGACGGAATTTTTATTTTCGATCCTTCAGGACGTCTAAAGCGCGTCAACCGCGCCGGCGCGGCGATGGAAAATTCCA